>NZ_VMLS01000010.1:0-138505 GCF_013276805.1 Streptococcus sp. 1449 | reverse complement strand
GTCAGTTCTATCTACAACCGCAAAGCAGTGCTTTGAGCAACCTGCGGCTAGTTTCCTAGTTTGCTCTTTGATTTTCATTGAGTATCAGATTTAAGAAATTAACTTCCTCGTCTCCAGAAAATTGCTAAGACAATCATGGAACCTAAAACAGCTGGGATAATAGCTGTTCCTGATAAAACTGGCCCCCAAGTTCCAAAGAGCAAGTGACCTAGAAAGGCTCCGATCCAACCGAGAAACATTTTTCCAAAACATCCCATTCGCTCTCCACGATTGGTCAGAGTACCTGCTAAAAATCCCACTAGGAGACCAACGAACATACTTCCTAACATATTATCTCCTTAATTTGCCCAATTCCCATTACGGAAAAGAGGTACTCGCGTTCCATCCTCACGAATACCATCGATATCCATTTGGTTAGAACCAATCATAAAGTCTACGTGAACATCTGAACGGTTAAGCCCTGCAGCTTCAAGCTCCTCTTCGCTCATCTCCGCTCCACCAACAACGCTAGTTGCATAGGCTGCACCGATAGCCAAGTGGTTTGACGCATTTTCATCGAAAAGGGTGTTAAAGAAGGTAATGCCTGACTGAGAAATTGGACTTGGATCTGGTACCAAGGCACATTCACCCAAGGCACGCGCACCCGCATTTTCAAAGACAAGGTCTTTCATAACCTGATCACCCTTCTCAGCAGTGATATCTACGATTTGTCCATCCTTAAAGGTCACCTTAATGCCTTCAATGATATTTCCGTTGTAGCTAAGCGGTTTTGTAGAAGTGACATAACCATCTGCACGACGGAAGTCAGGCGCTGTGAAGACCTCTTCTGTCGGCATATTTGGCAAGAATTCTTCGCCCTGTGCATTAACAGCACCAGCTGATTCCCAAACGTGGTTCTTTGGCAAACCAAGTGTTAAATCTGTTCCTGGCGCTGTGTAGTGAAGGGCTGAAAATTGTTCTTTATTAAGCATATCTGCCTTGCTCTTGAGGATAGCTGCATGCTCTTCCCAGGCCTTAACAGGATCTGCTTCGTAGACTCGGCAAGTTTTGAAGATTTGGTCCCAAAGGAGATCGACTGCTTCTTCATCGCTCGCAGCATTTGGAAATACCTTCTTAGCCCACTCAAGCCCAGCAGCGGCTGCTACCGTCCAGCTAACCTTGTTGGATTGAGTTGCGATTCGCATTGGTTTCATGGCAAGTCCCATAGCTTTAGCAGAAGCTGATAGCTTGTCAGCATCCACTCCGTTCAAGGCACCTGGATCAGATGAACGAACTCCAAGACGGCTAGCCTTATTCTCCAAGAGATAGTTCATCTCAGCAATCTTGTATTCTGGCACATTGTCCAAACGCTCCATCGGGGTATGGAGGAATTTCTCACGGTTAATCACATCATCTGTCCACTGAACGATGACCTCATGCGCACCCAAGACATAAGCTTCTTTCACGATTAGATGTGCCAATTCACGTTGCTCCACATCAATAGAGAGAGTCAAAGTGTGACCAGGTTGCACGTTAATTCCGTTCGCAACCAACAATTTCGCATATTTTTCTAGATTTTCTTTAAAATTTGGTAAAACCATGTAATTTTCTCTTTTCTATTTTTATTTTTCTTTCAAAGCAGAAAAGATTCCTGCTAAAGCAATAGCACCTGACAAGAGTGCTGTTGATAGAAGAATTGTCTGATCAGCAAGTTCTAATTGATATTCAAAGACCTTCTCAGCCGGCTTATCTTCCGCAAAAATTCTTAGTTTTATGAAATGTCCTTTCTTATTCTTCATGCTCTCCTAGGTAGAGGCGTCGTGCCTCTGGACTATTTGTGAGGATATCTATATAGGTTTCATAGTCATCAGGCAGAGGCTTTCCTAAAGAGATATCTTGTTCTGGATTTATATTTTTCCCATAAAGAAAGCAAAGATAGAGACGTTCGTTGAGTGTTGGAAATACTTCAATAGACATAAGTTCAGCCTGACCTACCCGATCCCAATCCTGTTCTTTGATATCTGATATGATATAGGTTTGGAAGAGTCCCATAAGTGGATTATCTTCTGGTAGTCCACTGTCTTTATCCGCCAGGACCAAAGAACAACGTCTACCAAAACCAACAAGTTGGCGCTCCCTTCCCTTTACCGAAACAGTAATAGGATGCCCTCCAATATGGCTATAAATCCATTCTTTAGGCAGTTCATAATTTAACAGGGGGGTAACTTCTTTGACAATCGCTACAGGACTATAGCGTAGAAACTGGCGAGTAACAGCCTTACAAAAGAGGATATCCTCCTCTTTCAAGGTCACTCCCTTCCAATTATTTTCCTCGTTAAAATGGTTGAAAAATACCAGATAGGGATCACGCACCATTTGTGCTAATACGTAAACGCCATTTCGCAAACTTATGGAAATAACTTTCCCTGGTTTCCAGGGTGTTGCTCTTTTTTCTTTTCCATCATGATACAACCTCAAACCTACACAAGACATTTCAAACTATTAAAACAACTCATCAAATAAACTCAACTGGTTATCCTCTGGCATATTGCCGAGAATGCCCATTTCATCCATCTTCTCAACTAGGGTTGATGAAAGTCCGCCACGCTTACGCAATTCTGTTTTAGAGAGAAATTCTCCCTCTTCACGCGCTCGTACCAACTGCTTGGCAACGTTCTCGCCCAGACCATCCATAGCAACAAATGGCGGAATGAGGGTATCCCCATCGATGAGGAACTCTGTCGCCTGACTACGGTAGAGATCGAGTTTTCCAAACTTGAAACCACGCTCCCACATCTCATTGACAATCTCAAGAGTTGTATAGAGATCAATTTCCACATTAGAGGCTTCGTTATTCTTGCGTTTTTCAGCGATTTCTTCCATTCTGCGCTTGATGGCATCCAAGCCCGCACCCATAGTCTTGATATCAAAAGCCTTAGCACGAATGGAGAAGTAAGCACAGTAGTAATAAATCGGATGGTGAACCTTGAAGTAAGCTACACGCAAGGCCATCATAACGTAGGCTGCCGCATGGGCTTTAGGGAACATGTACTTAATTTTCCCACAGGATTCGATATACCACTCTGGCACCTTATTGGCCTTCATGGCTTCGATGTAGCCATTTCGCTCCTCTTCGGAAATCTTGAGCCACAAGCCCTTACGTACCCGTTCCATAATGGTAAAGGCCATCTTAGGTTCCAGACCAGCATGCATGAGGTAAACCATGATGTCGTCCCGACAACCGATAACAGTCGATAGATCAGCAATTCCTTGTTTAATCAAATCTTGGGCATTGCCCAGCCAAACGTCGGTACCGTGGGACAATCCAGACAACTGTAGCAACTCCGCAAAAGTCGTTGGATGGGTTTCATCGACCATGCCTCGGACAAAGTTGGTTCCAAACTCTGGAATCCCCAACATACCCGTAGGCGTTCCAATTTGCTCAGGTGTTACCCCAAGTACATCAGTCCCAGAAAAGAGTGCCATCACGCCTTCATCATCCATAGGGATTTCATTAGGGTCAATACCAGACAAATCCTGAAGTTTCCTAATCATGGTCGGATCATCATGTCCCAGTACATCGAGTTTGAGGACGTTCTCATCAATATCGTGGAAGTTAAAGTGAGTGGTCTGCCATTCAGCCGTCACGTCATCTGCTGGATACTGGACAGGCGTAAAGTCATAGACATCCATGTAGTTAGGAATAACAACGATTCCCCCTGGGTGTTGTCCCGTCGTCCGCTTGACACCAGCCGCCCCTTGAGCAAGACGTTCCACCTCTGCATCACGATAAAACTTGCCATAGTCTCGCTCATAACCCTTGACAAAGCCATAAGCGGTCTTAGCAGCCACCGTACCAACCGTTCCTGCACGGAAGGCATATTCCTCACCAAAGATATCACGCACATCCAAGTGGGCGCTAGGCTGATCTTCTCCCGAGAAGTTCAAATCAATATCGGGAACCTTGTCTCCATCAAAACCAAGGAAGGTCTCGAACGGAATATCCTGTCCGTTTTTGCTGAGTTTGTGACCGCAGTTTGGACAGTCCTTATTAGGCATATCAAAACCTGAACCGTAAGAGCCATCGGTGATAAATTCACTGTACTGACACTGACCACAGACATAGTGAGGAGATAGAGGATTAACCTCTGTAATCCCAATCATGGTCGCAACAAAGCTAGATCCGACAGATCCACGAGAACCAACCAAGTAGCCCCGTTCATTAGAACGTTGCACCAACATCTGGGAAGCCAGATAAATCACGGCAAATCCATTTCCCAGAATGGAAGTTAATTCTTTTTCAATCCGCAAATCAACAATATCCGGTAGCGGATTTCCATAAATCTCAAAGGCCTTCTTATATGTCAACTCAGCAACCGTTTCTTCAGCCTTGTTGATGAAAGGCGTGTACAAATCACCCTTAACAACTTCAACAGGCTCAAAGATTTCTACCAAAGCATTGGGATTTTCAATTACCAGTTTACGAGCCAGTTCCTCTCCCAAGAAGGCAAATTCATCTAACATCTCATTAGTCGTTCTAAAATGAGCCTTTGGCAAAGGAGCTGGTTGGGCATGTTCTCCATGACCGATAGTTCGGTTAATCATAGCCCCCTGGCCTAAACTACGGACGATAATTTCACGGTAAATCTCTTCTTCTGGTTCGATATAGTGGACATTCCCCGTAGCCAGAACAGGTTTACCAAGACGATCTCCCACATCTATCAAACTCTTGATAATGGTATGGAGTTCCTCCATATCCTTGACCTGCTCCTTGGCAATCAAGGGAGCATAGATGGCAGGTGGCATAACCTCGATAAAGTCATAATACTTGGCCACTTCAACCGCCGCATCCACACCTTGGGAAACGACCGCATCAAAAACTTCACCTTCAGAGCAAGCTGAACCTAAAATCAGACCTTCTCGATGGGCATCTAGAACCGTTCTTGGAATCCGTGGCACTCCTTCAAAATACTTGGTATTAGACAAGGAAACCAGCTTAAAGATATTTTTTAGCCCTACTTGATTCTTAACATAAATTGTCGCATGCTTAATCCGAGCTTTTTTATAAGAATCTGGACTAATCAAATCAATGTTGAGTCTAGCTAAATCGGTCACACCATGTTTTTCTGCCACCTCTTTGATAAAGATGAAAAGCAGGCGACCTGTAGCTTCCGCATCGTAGTTGGCCATATGGTGATGTTCCAAAGCCACACCAAAACGCTTGGTCAAAGGTCCCAAACCATGACGTTTATACTCAGGATAGAGGTTTCTTGCAAACTCCAGCGTATCAATAACTGGCTGGCTAATTTTAGGAAGACCATGACGCTCATAATTGGCATTCATAAAGCCAACGTCAAAGGTCGCATTGTGAGCGACTAGGACAGTATCCTTGCAGAATTCTTGGAATTCCTGTAAAACTTGTTCCAGTGGTTTAGCATTTTTGACATGGTCATCTGTAATTCCAGTCAACTCAGTAGTAAAAGCTGACAAGGGGTGCCCAGGATTGATAAATTCATCAAATTCGGCAATGACATTCCCCTTATACATCTTAGAGGCCGCAACCTGAATCAAGTCATTATAGATGGCTGAAAGCCCCGTCGTTTCCACGTCAAAGACCACATAAGTTGCTTCTGACAAGTCCATCTCTACTTCGTTATAGACGATAGGGACACGGTCCTCCACGATATTGGCTTCCATTCCATAGATTAGCTGGATTCCCGCTTTCTTGGCCGCCTTATAGCCGTGTGGGAAGGATTGAACATTTCCATGGTCGGTGATGGCAACCGCCTTGTGTCCCCACTTAGCAGCTGTCGCAACGATCTCTTCTACCTCGGGTAGAGCATCCATAGTCGACATGTTAGTATGAGCGTGAAACTCAACCCGACGCTCACCTTCTGGCATCAAATCCTTCCGCTCATAGTGAACAACTTCCTGCACATCCTGCACGTTCATAGTCAAATCGCGTGTGAAGTTATTCATCTCTACATTCCCACGAACTCGGAGCCAAGAATTCTTCTTGATGAGGTCAAATTTCTGAGCCTCTTCCTCGTTCTTAACCCACTTTTGCATAGAAAAACTTGAAGTGTAGTCCGTCATTTTAAAGTTGATTAAAACACGACCCGTTCTGGTCACTTTTTGCTCCACATCAAAAACAACCCCTTCAAAGACCAGACGATTTTCCTCAGTCGTCACTTCGATCATAGGAGTAATCTCCGCCTTGTCCAGCTTGGGTTTAGCTGCAGCTTTTTTGGCTTGAAAATCAAAGGCTGGTTTCTCTTCCGCTGGAGGAGGTACCATCTGTTCCAGTTGTTCCATAGCACGGAGCGCTTCCTCATTGGCCGCTTGAACAATCTGCTCATTTTCAGCATGAAAGGCCTCTTCCTGCTCCTGGGTCAGGACATCATTCTTCTCGACTTGACAGTTGAAAGTTGGAAAGCCAAACTTTTCAAGTTGGTTGGCTAAATTAGGAAGATGATTTTTCTTAAAGTGTTCCTTATCAATCGCCTCAGAGCCTTCAATAAAGAGCTGATTGCCCTCCGCACGAACTTGCAAATTTTGATAAAGAGATTTAAAACCTTGACTAGCACATGGCCCCTCAGAAAAAGCCTCTCTATAATAGGCCTGCAAGAGTTGATTTGAAAATTCTTGAGACCGAACCTTGATTTCGAAAACAGCTTTATTGCCTGTCTTAGAAAATTCTTCGCTCAAACCTTTCTTTAATTCTAAAAAGATTTCAATCGGTAAAATATTAGAAAATACGAAATGAAACTCCCATACCTTACTAATTTTATGAACCACAACTCGCTCAATATCAGCCTGTGATAAAGCAGGATCCTGTCTCATTTCAGCAGGCATCCCCAATTGATTCATCAAAATTTCAAAATTGTTTGACATTCATTTTCCTCACATTATTCTCCTACTATTTTACCATATTTAGAGGTATTTTCTAAAGACAAAAGGAAGCCACTAAGTGACTTCCTTCTAGAGCGAGGACTGATTAGTCTTCACCTTTGTTTTTCTTAATGATTTCTTCTTGTACTGACTTAGGTACATCTTCGTAGTGGTCAAATACCATCATGAATGTACCACGTCCTTGAGATGCAGAACGAAGAACTGTTGCGTAACCGAACATTTCAGCAAGTGGAACGTAAGCACGAACGATTTGGCTGTTACCGTGTGCTTCCATACCATCTACACGTCCACGACGAGCAGTTACGTGACCCATAACATCACCAAGGTTTTCTTCTGGAACAGTGATTGTTACAAGCATCATTGGTTCAAGGATAGCTGGTTGTGCTGATTTAGCAGCTTCTTTCAGAGCAAGTGAAGCCGCGATCTTGAAGGCAGTTTCAGATGAGTCGACATCGTGGTATGAACCATCGTAAAGTTTAGCTTTAACGTCAACCATTGGGTAACCTGCAAGAACACCGTTAGCCATAGATTCTACCAAACCTTTTTCAACCGCTGGGATAAATTCACGAGGAACCACACCACCGACGATTGCGTTTTCGAATTCGAATCCTTTACCTTCTTCGTTTGGAGTAAATTCAATCCATACATCACCAAATTGACCTTTACCACCAGACTGACGTTTGAAGAATCCACGAGCTTGAGTAGAAGCGCGGAATGTTTCACGGTAAGATACTTGAGGAGCACCTACGTTCGCTTCAACTTTGAACTCACGACGCATACGATCAACAAGGACGTCAAGGTGAAGTTCACCCATACCTGAGATAACTGTTTCACCAGTTTCAACGTTTGTTTCAACGCGGAATGTTGGATCTTCTTCAGCCAATTTTTGAAGGGCGATACCCATCTTGTCTTGGTCAGCTTTAGATTTTGGCTCAACCATCAATTGGATAACTGGTTCTGGAACGTTGATTGACTCAAGGATGATTTTAGCTTTTTCATCTGTCAATGAGTCACCAGTTGTAGTATCTTTCAAACCAACGGCAGCAGCGATATCACCTGAGTAAACAGTGTCGATTTCTTGACGGCTGTTGGCGTGCATTTGAAGGATACGTCCGATACGTTCACGTTTACCTTTGGAAGTGTTCAATACGTATGAACCTGATTGAAGAACACCTGAGTAAACACGGAAGAATGTCAAACGACCTACGAATGGGTCAGTCATGATCTTGAAGGCAAGAGCTGCAAATGGCTCTTCATCAGATGCTGGACGAGTTTCTTCAGCATCTGTATCTGGGTTAATACCTTTGATCGCTGGGATGTCAAGTGGGCTTGGAAGGTAGTCAATAACCGCATCAAGCATCAATTGAACACCTTTATTCTTGAAGGCTGAACCACACAATACTGGGAAGAATTCAACGTTGATAGTCGCTTTACGGATACCAGCTTTCAATTCTTCGTTAGTGATTTCTTCACCTTCGAGGTATTTCATCATCAATTCTTCGTCAGTTTCAGCAACTGCTTCAATCAATTTTTCACGGTATTCTTGAGCTTGGTCAAGGTATTCAGCTGGGATGTCTTCTTCAAGGATATCTGTACCAAGGTCGTTAGTATAGATTTCAGCTTTCATCTTGATTAAGTCGATGATACCACGGAAGTCATCTTCAGAACCGATTGGCAATTGGATTGGGTGGGCATTTGCTTGAAGACGATCGTGAAGTGTGCTTACAGAGTAAAGGAAGTCAGCACCGATTTTGTCCATTTTGTTGGCAAATACGATACGTGGAACTCCATACTCAGTTGCTTGACGCCAAACTGTTTCAGTTTGAGGCTCAACACCTGATTGTGAGTCAAGAACGGTAACCGCACCATCCAATACACGAAGAGAACGTTGTACTTCGATTGTGAAGTCCACGTGTCCTGGTGTGTCGATGATGTTTACGCGGTGGTTGTTCCATTGAGCTGTTGTCGCAGCAGATGTGATAGTGATACCACGCTCTTGCTCTTGCTCCATCCAGTCCATTTGTGACGCACCTTCGTGAGTTTCACCGATTTTGTGGATTTTACCAGTGTAGTAAAGAATACGCTCAGTAGTTGTTGTTTTACCGGCATCGACGTGAGCCATGATACCGATATTACGAGTTTTTTCAAGTGAAAATTCGCGTGCCATGAGGTTTGTTTCTCCTATTTATTTTTGATTTCTATTCTATTATAACACGATTTTAATAAAAACGGATAGGCAGGACCTACCCGTTCTCAATGTTTTCATGCTATTGTTGGTTTCAACTTGTAGATTTACAAGTTGAATTGAACTCGGGCTAAAAGCTTGGAAAATAGATAAGCTCTCCTAGAATCTTCGATTCTTCGTCAAGCTTCCTAATTTTCAGTCGCTTTTTTAACGCCCTTAGTATCTTAATCTTACCAACGGAAGTGTGCGAATGCACGGTTAGCTTCAGCCATACGGTGAGTGTCTTCACGTTTCTTAACAGCTGCACCAGTGTTGTTAGCAGCATCCAAGATTTCTTTTGCGAGACGGTCTTGCATTGTGTGTTCACCACGAAGACGAGCGATTGTTACCAACCAACGAAGTCCAAGTGTTGTACGACGTTCTGGACGAACTTCAACTGGGACTTGGTAGTTAGAACCACCAACACGACGTGCACGTACTTCAAGTACAGGCATGATGTTTTCCATAGCTGTTTCAAATACTTCAAGTGCATCGTTGCCAGTAGTTTCTTTGATTTGCTCAAAAGCACCGTAAACGATTGAAGCAGCTGTACCACGTTTACCGTCAAGCATAACGCGGTTGATAAGACGAGTAACTAGTTGTGAATTGTAAAGCGGATCTGGCAATACGTCACGTTTTGGAGCTCTATTTTTACGACTCATTTCTCTTTATCCCCTTTCCTTATGCTTTTGGACGTTTAGTACCGTATTTAGAACGGCCTTGTTTACGATCGTTAACACCTGCAGTATCAAGTGCACCACGGACGATATGGTAACGTACCCCTGGAAGGTCTTTTACACGTCCACCACGAAGAAGCACCACGCTGTGCTCTTGCAAGTTGTGTCCGATACCTGGGATGTAGGCAGTAACTTCGATAAGGTTGCTCAAACGTACACGAGCGAATTTACGAAGGGCTGAGTTAGGTTTTTTAGGTGTCATTGTTCCAACACGAGTTGCAACACCACGTTTTTGTGGTGAAGAAACGTTTGTTTGAACTTTTTTATGACTGTTGTAACCAACGTTCAAAGCTGGTGATTTAGATTTTTCTACTTTTGATTTACGCGGTTTGCGAACCAATTGGTTAATTGTAGGCATCTACATTCTCCTGTGTTTTTTTATTTTTGGTGATGATACACTTGGTGACAGCTATCATCTGTGTGTACTTTTGCAACATTTGTCAGCACGTCCCTGTACACTCTTGAGAGACCAAAAGTAAAAAGTACCGTCTATTATTGTAACAAAATTTTCCCTTGCTTGTCAAGATATTTTTCTTTTTTATTGTTAATCTTTTCCTACGCTAACTTCTCAAAGTAACTTCCACTTACCTGACCGAAGTGGAAATTAGTCTAAAACGGATTTTTATGGTGGAATTAAGTGTGAGACTTTCCGTTCCATCATTGAGAAGATGGGAAAAGACCCGTCAACGATTTCAAAAGAAATCAAGCGCAATCGTATCATGCATCCAACATCCGTCAAATCTGATTGCACGGATTGCCCACTTCTCAAAAAGCTCCTTATGTTTGTAACAACGCGTTTTTCTCATACTAAAGGCTAGGTTGTGGAAAACTGGAAGTTAGTTTTATATTGAATTGAAATAGGACATGAACAAATCTATTGGGAAAGTCAACTTAATTTCTAGAAATGTTTTAATAGCAACAACGTACTATTCTAGTTTCAATCTGCTATAGAAGTTACCCTTTTCATTCTCTCAAAAGTCAATCATAAAAGAGGAGAAATCGAAGTTCCTCCTCTTCACTGTTTACTATCGAATCAAGTAAATCAAATCGTTACTCATTCACAATTTTTTCATCAACTTTAGGGTTTAGAGTTGTTCCCCAATGTGTAATTGTACGCTGTTGTACTAGTGGTAAGTCTGTGCGGTTGTAAACTGTACGCCATGGTTCCCATACAAGACCCGTCTTTTCTTGAACCTTGATACGAAGATTACGGACATTTCCTTTAAATTGAATCTCTGTTTGGAAGCCTGAAGTTCTGTTTTTTCCGTTATCTTCCCATTGACGTGAACGGATTTCTGGATTTCCTTGTTCATCATATGTAATTTCATCCCAATAGATGTAGTAACGCGCAACATAAGCACCCTTATGATGAAGTTTCAAGAAGCCATTTTTGTAAGAAGTAACCTTCGTTTCGATATAGTCTGTACTATTTTGTAAAGTTGCTTGGGCATTATCTTTTAGGAAGGCAGTCTTATATGCGATTGGCACAGCTGGACTTTGAGCGCTAAAGTTAGCTCCTTCTCTGATGAGTTCCTTCAAGTTTTCGACTGTTCCTGTGACAACTTTGGCGGCACCGCTAGCATTACCTCCTACAATTACCGCTGTTACAGAAGTATTCTTCAATAGACGGCTCCATTCAGAATTTGGAGCAATTGTTGCGCCTTTGATAACCGCATTGATAGCTGCTTTTAATTCAGTAGACTTACTTGTTGACTCAAACTTAACATAGATTTGACGTCCGTAAGAAACATTTGATACATATACAGGTGGAGTTTGTGAATCAACACCTCTTTGTTTTAAATCTTCAGGTGTCACACTCTTGTCAAATACAGCCGCTGGATTGGTCGGTGCATCAAATGTCGCTGTATAGTAGATTTGTTTAAAGTTTACAACTTCAATTTGCTTTTCACCCTTTTGCACAGCCTCAAAGTCAATCTTGAGCGGTGCACCTGCTTTTTCAAAGTCTGCACCAAATTTTGCTTTCAATTGGTTCATGCTATAGGCTGTAGTTGATTCATACTGAACACGGGCAGGAACGGAATGGCTAGATGAGTAATTCTTTGTCCATCTTTCAACCAAGGTATTCATCGCAGACTGCATACCACTAGTTGTAGGATCTGCTTCAATTCGGCTGTCAGACTGAATCATACCAGGTAAATCGACGCTGACTGTCCCCTTTGCACGGGCAAGACTAATCAATTCTGGCTGATTTTCTAGCAGATTTTGGTTGGCTTTATACAAGCCACCTAGGAAGACATTTTGATTTCCATTGATGGAAACATCTGCTGTGCCTGTAGAGAGGGTTTTCTTGATTTTTTCTACAACGACAAACTCTCCATTTTGTTCCTTAGCACTTGTGTTGTAGCGATTTTCTAAGGTTTCTCCCTTGCGAGTTAAAATATCCAAAGGATTATAAGTTAAACCAAAAAGGTAGTCTTTCAATGCTGATGTTTGATTTACTACTGGTGCGGTTCTGTCCTGTCCAACTTGAGTTGTTGCTGAACGGAATACTTCCACTTCTGCCAAGCTCAATGGAGTATTTTTAGTTTTCAACTCCACTTTTACATAACGAGCGTCTTTGGCGGTGAAGAAAACTTCAAGTTCTGCCTTCCCATTCAAACTATCAAAGTGTTGACGAGCAACTTCTTGTTTTGCTTCATTTAACAAAACAACATCAAAATTGGAAAGACGATTAGCTACATTCCCATCTCCACGATTGTAAAGTTTAACTTTTCCAACATTCTCTGTTTTTCCGAGATCAACTTGCCACCAAGCATTGTCTTCAAAGTTTGTATGCGTTACAGAATGGTGCCCATAGTCACTGTCAACATTACCATCCACTGCTCGTGTAGCAGCTCCTCCATAAGCAGTAGAACTTTGACTAGCTTGTTTTCCACGAGCGATGTTTTCTGTCTCAACTGGACGATTCCCTTGCTCTGTAGCCAAAGCTACTCCCTGAGTGCTCAATAAAAAGGCCGCAACAACAGCACTACACACACCGAGTCCACACTTTTTGACAAAGCGATGCAAACGTTTTTCTTGATTCATTCCTTATTCCTCCGTTTTTAAATGAATACGTTTTCCTATTTGTCTATAGTTTATCAAATTTCAAGTAAAAGTCAAGCACAAATCAGCAAAAAAGTCAAGAAAATAAGAAGAAAACGTTTGCTGAATTTTTCTGATATTTTCTTTCGATTTCCAGTAAATACTATAGTTTGTAAACTAGATAAAACTTGAGAAACGCTAGCTTTTTCTCTTCCTATTTATAGTTTCGCTAGATGAACTTTTTAAAGAAATATTAGAGAGCAATTTCTGAATAAAAATAGCTAGAAACACATCATCTTCCTAATAATACGTCTTGTCTTATGTGACATTTTTATACTCTTCGAAAATCTCTTCAAACCACGTCAACGTCGCCTTGCCGTACTCAAGTACAGCCTGCGACTAGTTTCCTAGTTTGCTCTTTGATTTTCATTGAGTATTATTTCCATTATTTATACTGATATATAAAATAGTACGGAAAACTTCTCAAAAGTAAGAATTTCTTTGACAAACCAAAGAAAACGCTTGCATATTATTTTACTACATGCTATACTGGTATAGAAATTTATTGATTGGAGAATCATCATGAGAAAAACACCAGCTCAAACTGAGAAAAAAATGGTCTACAGCATCCGTTCCCTCAAAAATGGAACTGGTTCTGTCCTTATCGGAGCAAGCCTTGTCTTGCTTGCCATGGCTACACCAACTATCTCAGCCGACGAAAGTACACCAACCACTAATGCAAGTAATAGTGAAACTACTACTGCCCTTACTCAACCTCTTACCGATGAAACAAACATCGCTGGCAAGAACGAAAGTGATATTTCTTCACCTAATAATGCAAGCGCTTCCCTAGAGAAAGAAGAAAAACCTGCAACAGAGGCGACCACTCCTGTTGCAAGCCCAGCCGATCCAGCACCACAAACTGGACAAGATCGTTCAAGTGAGACAACTACTTCCACTAGTCCAGTAACGACTGAAACTAAGGCAGAAGAGCCCATCGAAGATAACTACTTCCGTATCCATGTCAAAAAACTTCCTGAAAAAAACAAGGATGCTCAAGGACTATGGACTTGGGACGATGTTGAAAAACCATCTGAAAATTGGCCAAACGGAGCCTTGTCCTTCAAGGATGCCAAAAAAGATGACTACGGCTATTACCTAGATGTCAAATTAAAGGGAGAAGAAGCCAAGAAAATTAGCTTCCTCATCAACAATACAGCTGGAAAAAATCTAACCGGCGATAAATCTATAGAAAAACTAGTTCCAAAAATGAACGAGGCTTGGTTAGACCAAGATTACAAGGTTTTCTCTTACGAGCCACAGCCTGCAGGAACTGTTCGCGTCAACTACTACCGCACAGATGGCAACTATGACAAGAAATCTCTCTGGTACTGGGGAGATGTGAAAAATCCAAGTAGCGCTCAATGGCCTGACGGAACAGACTTTACGGCTACAGGCAAATATGGCCGCTATATCGACATTCCTCTTAATGAAGCCGCAAGAGAATTTGGATTTTTATTACTAGATGAGAGCAAAGAAGGAGACGACGTGAAAATCCGTAAAGAAGATTATAAATTCACAGATTTGAAAAATCATAGCCAAATTTTCCTAAAAGACGATGACGAATCAATTTACACAAATCCATACTATGTCCATGATATCCGTATGACAGGTGCCCAACACGTAGGAACTTCTAGCATTGAAAGTAGTTTTTCAACACTTGCCGGTGCTAAAAAAGAGGATATCCTCAAACACTCCAACATCACTAATCACCTAGGAAATAAAGTAGCTATCACCGATGTTGCAATAGATGAAGCTGGTAAAAAAGTGACCTACAGCGGAGATTTCTCTGACACAAAACACCCATATACTGTTAGCTACAATTCCGGCCAATTCACTACCAAAACAAGCTGGCGCCTGAAAGATGAGGCTTACAGCTATGATGGTAAACTTGGAGCTGATCTCAAAGAAGAAGGAAAACAAGTTGATTTAACCCTTTGGTCACCAAGTGCTGATAAGGTTTCTGTTGTTGTCTACGACAAGAATGACCCTGACAAAGTAGTTGGAACTGTCGCTCTTGAAAAAGGGGAAAGAGGAACTTGGAAACAAACTCTAGACAGCACAAACAAACTCGGAATCACAGATTTCACTGGATACTATTATCAATACCAAATCGAGCGTCAAGGTAAAACTGTTCTTGCACTCGATCCTTACGCTAAATCTCTTGCTGCTTGGAATAGCGACGATTCCAAGATTGACGATGCCCATAAAGTGGCTAAAGCCGCCTTTGTAGATCCAGCTAAACTCGGACCTCAAGACTTAACTTATGGTAAGATTCACAATTTCAAGACTCGTGAAGACGCCGTTATCTACGAAGCTCATGTGCGTGATTTCACTTCAGATCCTGCCATTGCAAAAGACTTGACCAAACCATTTGGGACTTTTGAAGCCTTTATCGAAAAACTAGACTACCTCAAAGACTTGGGTGTAACCCACATCCAGCTCCTTCCAGTCTTGTCTTACTACTTTGTCAATGAATTGAAAAACCATGAACGCTTGTCTGACTATGCTTCAAGCAACAGCAACTACAACTGGGGATATGACCCTCAAAACTACTTCTCATTGACTGGTATGTACTCAAGCGATCCTAAGAATCCAGAAAAACGAATCGCAGAATTTAAAAACCTCATCAACGAAATCCACAAACGTGGTATGGGAGCTATCCTAGATGTCGTTTATAACCACACAGCCAAAGTCGATATCTTTGAAGACCTAGAGCCAAACTACTACCACTTTATGGATGCCGATGGCACACCTCGAACTAGCTTTGGTGGTGGACGCTTGGGGACAACCCACCATATGACCAAACGGCTCCTAGTTGACTCTATCAAATACCTAGTTGATACCTACAAAGTGGATGGCTTCCGCTTCGATATGATGGGAGACCATGACGCCACTTCTATCGAAGAAGCTTACAAGGCTGCACGCGCCCTCAATCCAAACCTCATCATGCTTGGTGAAGGTTGGAGAACCTATGCCGGTGATGAAAATATGCCTACTAAAGCTGCTGACCAAGATTGGATGAAACATACCGATACTGTCGCTGTCTTTTCAGATGACATCCGTAACAACCTCAAATCTGGTTATCCAAACGAAGGTCAACCTGCCTTTATCACAGGTGGCAAGCGTGATGTCAACACCATCTTTAAAAATCTCATTGCTCAACCAACTAACTTTGAAGCTGACAGCCCTGGAGATGTCATCCAATACATCGCAGCCCATGATAACTTGACCCTCTTTGACATCATTGCCCAGTCTATCAAAAAAGACCCAAGCAAGGCTGAGAACTATGCTGAAGTCCACCGTCGTTTACGACTTGGAAATCTCATGGTCTTGACAGCTCAAGGAACTCCATTTATCCACTCCGGTCAGGAATATGGACGTACTAAACAATTCCGTGACCCAGCCTACAAGACTCCAGTAGCAGAGGATAAGGTTCCAAACAAATCTCACTTGTTGCGTGATAAGGACGGCAACCCATTTGACTATCCTTACTTCATCCATGACTCTTACGATTCTAGCGATGCAGTCAACAAGTTTGACTGGACTAAGGCTACAGATGGTAAAGCTTATCCTGAAAATGTCAAGAGCCGTGACTATATGAAAGGTTTGATTGCCCTTCGTCAATCTACAGATGCCTTCCGACTTAAGAGTCTTCAAGATATCAAAGACCGTGTCCACCTCATCACTGTCCCAGGCCAAAATGGTGTGGAAAAAGAGGATGTAGTGATTGGCTACCAAATCACTGCTCCAAACGGCGATATCTACGCAGTCTTTGTCAATGCGGATGAAAAAGCTCGCGAATTTAATTTGGGAACTGCCTTTGCACATCTAAGAAATGCGGAAGTTTTGGCAGATGAAAACCAAGCAGGACCAGTCGGAATTGCCAACCCGAAAGGACTTGAGTGGACTGAAAAAGGCTTGAAATTAAATGCCCTTACTGCCACTGTTCTTCGAGTCTCTCAAAATGGAACTAGCCATGAGTCAACTGCAGAAGAGAAACCAGACTCAACCCCTTCCAAGCCTGAACATCAAAATGAAGCTTCTCACCCTGCACATCAAGATCCAGCTCCAGAAGCTAGACCTGATTCTACTAAACCAGATGCCAAAGTAGCTGATGCGGAAAATAAACCTAGCCAAGCTACAACTGATTCACAAGCTGAACAACCAGCACAAGAAGCACAAGCATCATCTGTAAAAGAAGCGGTTCGAAACGAATCGGTAGAAAGCTCTAGCAAGGAAAATATACCTGCAACCCCAGATAAACAAGCTGAACTTCCAAATACAGGAATCAAAAACGAAAACAAACTCCTATTTGCAGGAATCAGCCTCCTTACGCTCCTTGGTCTCGGTTTCTTACTAAAAAATAAAAAAGAGAACTAAACTAGCCCTCCTATAGAACTATCCCCCAAGCCTTAACGCTCGGGGGATTGATTTTTGCCCTGATAAGCCTATCTATCAAATCATATATTCTACACTATAGGTCGCATCCGAGAGTATTCGTGCCAAAAATTGCTTGGTTCGTTCTTCTTTTGGACGACTAAAGAAATCATGGGCATTATTTTCTTCAACAATTTTCCCACCGTCCATAAAAATAACATGATTGGCTACATCTCTAGCAAAACCCATCTCATGAGTCACTACTACCATAGTAACTCCTTCTTTAGCTAACTGTTTTAAAACATCTAAAACATCCCCTACCAACTCTGGATCCAAGGCCGATGTTGGCTCATCTAATAAAATGACCTCTGGTTTCACAGCAATGGCACGCGCAATACCGATTCGTTGTTGCTGGCCTCCAGAAAGCTGAGAGGGATAGTAAGCTTTATAAGCTAGTAAACCAACTTTTTCTAAGGCAGCTTCCGCACGTTTTGTTGCTTCTTCCTTAGGAATTTTCCGAGCAATAATCAAGCCCTCCAAAATATTTTCCAAGGCCGTTTTATTAGCAAATAAATTATAATGTTGAAAAACGAAAGCAATCTTCTTGCGAATTTCTAAAATATCTTTTTTAGTCAATTTTCCAAGGTCGTATTCTTTATCAGCAAGCTTCAAAGAGCCACTATCGGCTTTTTCTAAATGATTGAGACATCTGAGAAAAGTCGTTTTACCTGATCCAGATGGCCCCAATATTACAACCACATCCCCTTGGTTGACCTTGAGATTAACATCTCCCAGGACTTGTCTGTCTCCAAATTTTTTTGCAACATGTTCTACTTGTAACATTGTCTCCTCCTATGCTAAACCTGTACTGGGCACTACTTGTCCCTTTCTTCTTTGAATATAGCGTTTCTCTAAGATTGAAAAGCCCCATTGAATCAATCCGCAAATAAGAATGTACTGTAAAAAGATCACAAAATAGGATTCAAAATACTGATAACCATAAGACGCTTCAACACGGGCAATGGCTGTAATATCCTTAATGGTCATCACAAAGACCAAAGAGGTTCCTTTTACAATATTTATGACTAGATTAGCCAGATTGGGCAAGGCTGATTGCAAGGCCTGTGGAAAAACAATCCTCACATAAGCCTGACTAGTGGTTAAACCAATCGCTTGTGCAGCTTCTAATTGTCCCTTATCCACAGTCAAAATAGCCGAACGTAAGATTTCTGATAAACTACCTGTTGTCATCAAACTATAGATAATAAAAGCATAATAGATCGGATTGAGTTTAAAGATATCAACATCACTCCCTATGCTTTTGAGAAATTGATTGAGCAAACTCGGAAACAAACTATAAAAGAAAAGAATCAGCAAAATCGGAGGTGTTGCTCTTATAAAAGCTAGATACACGAGAGAGAAAGTTCGAACACCTTTGACTTTATATATTTGTCCCAGAGCTAAAAACAAGGCTGGTCCAAAACTTAAGACCATGGCTACAATCATAATGATTAAGGTGGTTGGCACCCCTTTTAAGGTCTCTAAAAAAGTTTTCGCAATATAGTCTAAATCCATATCCTATCTCCCTTTCGTTTCCAAAGATTTTTCTAACAAGCGACTCAAGAAGGAAACAGCCAAGGCTACACCCCAATAAAGAATGGCAACCGCTGTATAGGTTTCAAGAGAGTAATTCCCCAAATTGCGACTGATTAAGAGATTCCCAGCTCCCATGACATCCACAAAACCAATCGTATAGGCTAGGGAAGCGTCCCGCATCAAATTTAGAATAGCGGTCGTCATATTTGGAAGAGCCACTTGAAAAGCCTGAGGAAAAATGATTCTCCAAAATGTCTGACTAGGGGTCAGACCAATACTGACTCCAGCTTCCATCTGACCTTTGGGAATTGCCTGATAGGACGCCTTAAATACTTCTGCAATGATAGCCGCAAATAGCAAGACCATGGTGAATAAGACGAAGACCGTCTTAGACCAGTTGTTGATATCTAAATTCAGCCACCATTTTAAAAATTCAGGTAAACCATAAAAGACAAGGAATAGTAAAACAATAGGGGGAGTACAGCGAAGAGTGAAAATATAGCCCTTAGAAAGACCTGCAAAAGTCTTGTCTTCTCCCACTTGAGCCCAAGCCAGTAAGCCACCGAAAAGGGAACCGAGGACTGTAGTAAAAAAGAGAATGGACAAGGTCATAGGAAGAGCCTGCCATAAGGTTGGTAAAAATTGGAACACTCTTGAAAAATCATATGAAACCATATAAACCTCTTTCTAATACTCAATGAAAATCAAAAAGCAAACTAGCCGCAGGTTGCTCAAAACAGTGTTTTGAGGTTGTGGATAGAACTGACAAAATCAGTAACCATACCTACGGCAAGGCGACGTTGATGCAGTTTGAAGAGATTTTCGAAGAGCATAACATGCCTGATTGCTCATCTAATCTTTATCAACGTAGCTAAAGACATCTTCTTTAAAGTATTTTTGAGAAAGTTTAGCTAGAGTACTGTCTTCTTTTAATTCTTTAATCGCTTTTTCATACTCTTTAGCAAACTTCTCACCCTTTTCATCACGGTGAATCAAGGGATAGGTTGGAATTCCTTTATAAGGGAACCAGCTAAGTTTGTCCGCATATTGGTGGTAAGAACCATCATCTGTTGTCACCGCTTTTTCAAAAGACAACTTGATGTCAAAGAAAGCATCATAACGTCCTTCTAAAACCCAAGCATAAGCATCTGCCACCTTGAAAGATTCAGCAGCTGTCAACTCAATTGGTGTATCCTTGTGCTTGTCATTATAGCTATTAATCACATTCCACTGGGCATTTTGAGGAGAGATGGGTACTAATTTTCCTTTATTTTTGGCGAAATCATCAATATTCTTATATTTAGCTTCATCTCCTTTTCTGACAGTAAAACCAATAATGCTGGCTCCTACTGGCTCAGATGGAATAATGAATTTCTTAGCCCGTTCATCTGTATACCAAGCACCTTTAGTTCCAATATCGTACTTGCCAGACTCAAGTCCAATCAAGAGATCATCATCACTAGTTCCAGTATACTCAAATTTATAATCTGCTAATTTCTCATCAACCGCCTTTAAAACAGCGACTTCATAACCATCTGATTCCCCTTTTTCGTCAATAAAATCATAAGGGACATAGTTTTGAGTATGGGCAACTTTTAAAGTTGTTACTTGTCCAGACGAAGCTGCATCTGCACCTTTAGCAGATGCTCCCGACAAAGTCCTACCAATAATCGTTGCTCCAAGCACTGCCACAACTGCAACTCCACCAACAATCCATGTTTTCTTACTCATATTCTTCTCCTTTATTTAGCTACTGCTTCTCTCACCCACTGGATACGCTCCACTGCAATATCGTTTGGAATGGTACAATCTGCTCCAAGTATGAGGCCATCTTTCCCTGTTTCTTCTACCAATCGTTTGGTTTCAGCCTGAATTTCTTCCTTACTGCCTCGATAGAGAAGGCCATCTTTACCGTTTTCAAATCCTCCCAGAACAGCACGACCCTTGAAAATCTCACGACCTTCTTTTAGACTAATCCCTTCTGGACCAACTGCCCAGTTAAAAACATGAGCTGGATAGTCTGCAAAGATATGAATATCGTTTCGAGCTCCTTCATAGCCACAGATATGAAGGATATTTACCCCACCAACCGACTTAGCCGCATTTAAAACAGTCAGTTCACTCGGCTCAATAATCTCCTGATAGGCTTCAGCAGAAACACGCGCATCCTGAATACTTTGCACACTGAGATAAATACCATCTACTCCTGCATCTTTAATAATAGCTTGACTCAAGCTAGCGATATCTTGCGCAATCACATCAAGTACTTTTTTCAATTTCTGAGAATCTTGAACTAAGAAGTCTGCAATGAGATCATCTCCACCAGACACTTCTCCAAGTAACCATTTGAGGTAGGTCACAGGCGCAAAAATATTGTAAATAGCAACAATATCTTCCGTAAACTCCTGCTTAATCTTCTTCACTAATTCTACCTGCTCTCTAATCCACGGATGATCTTTACCCAGAGGTTGAATCTCCGACAGCTCTTGGAGTGACTTCCCTTTGGCAATAACTGGATTTGGATAAGCAAAATAGCCATCACTCATCAACTTGATAAAGTCTGGATGTAGGTCACGGATAAAACGTTTGTGACCTTGTATGTTCTTTTCAATAATCACAGGATTGGAAAATCCCTTTAACCATTCCTCTTCTGATGTAAAGTGGTGCCAAAAACCTACAGGTACACGGTCAACCACTTCTCCTCTAAATGCTTTTAAAACCCATTCTCTTTTTTCTAACATCTCTATTCTCCATTTCTTTCTTTTTCAACTAATAAAACACTGGCAATATCATTGGTTTGAATAAAGGGAAGACTTCTCTTCTGAAAATCCTGAATCCCATGACATCTTGGCCCTTCCTTACAAGCAAGTCCCTTTGTAAGACTGATCGCAAGTAAGATGACAAAGCCGAGGGCCGTCCCTACCAATAGCCACTTTTTTCTTTTCATAAGGCTCTCCTATTCTAACATAGCAGCCTGACGAATCCAGTCCAATCTTTCTAATTCAAAGTCATCTGGAACCGTGCAATCCGCTCCAAGAAGGACTCCTCTAGTCCCAGCTTCAGCCAACAATCGTTTAGTTTCCTCTTGTAGTGCAGCCTTTCTACCTCCGTAAAGCAGGCTCTGCTTCCCATTTTCAAAACCACCCAAGACCGCTTGGCCATGAAATAACTCCTGACCTTGAGGTAAACTGACTGCTTCATGGTGGGTTGCCCAGTTGAAAACCTGGGCTGGATAATCTTTGAAAATAGTCACATTGTTACTGGCACCTTGGAAACCGCAGATATGCAGGATATTTACCCCACCTACCTGATTGGCAGCTTCTAAAACCTTTATGTTACTTGGCTCAATATAGGTCTGATACAATTCTGCTGTGATGCGCTCATCCTGAATTTCTTGTGTACTGAGATAGATTCCATCTGCTCCACCATCCTGAATGATTTTTTTAGTTAGGATAGCGATATCCTCAGCTATCACGTCTAAAACATCCCTGAATAGCTCTGGATTTTCAAGAAAAAGATCTGAAACCTCCTTATCACCTCTAGAAGTCTCTGTACGAAACCACCTTTTCAAATAGGAGATCGGAGAAAAAATATTGTAAAATGATGCAATGTCCTCAGTGAAGGTTGCTCGAATAGCCTCTACCACTTCTACTTGTTGCTGAATCCAAGGATGGTTTTCACCAATCGACTCAATAGAAGCTAACTCCTGAAGACTTGTAACCTTAGGACTGTAGACATTACTTGGATAAATGAAAAATCCGTCACTCATCATTTTGACAAAATCAGGATGGATTCTTTCAACGTACTTCCGATGTCCCTCTACACTTTTTTGAAAGATACGTGGATTATTTAAACCTTGTCCTTTTTCCTCCAGTATTACAAAATGAAACCAAAAGCCAACAGGAACCCGTTCCACCTCTTCTCCTCGAATAGCTCTAAAAACTAGCTCTCTTTTACTTGTCATACTTCTCTCCTTCCATTTGGATTGAAACCATCTTACCACTCCTTTTGACCTTTTCCCAATATATATTGACTATCGACTTGATTGAGATTGTTTATATCAATAACGAAAAAATCTCCGGAAAGCTTGATTTTACTAGCTTTTCAGAGATTTTTTCTGTTTATTGCTTTTTTAAAATAGTTGTTATATAGATTTTTTATCAGCCTGATTAGGATTTTTTATTAAGCCTCTTTCATGGCAAAATAAGTCCGTACTTCTGGAGCCACTTGCGTGCCGAAGAGTTCAATAGCTCTTAGAACTTGATCATGAGGCATGGAACCAAGCGGTAAATGGAGCATGAAGCGCTCCAAGCCTAGATCTTCAATCATGCGAATCAATTTTTCGGCCACCTGATCTGGATTGCCCACAAACATGGCGCCATTTGATCCTACCTGCTCCAAATATTGCTTATAACGCAATTCTTGCCAGTGTGGACGGTCTTTGGAAATAGCATCCACTACTTGCTTGGTCGGATGGAAATAATCTTTCACAGCCTGCTCGCCATCTTCAGCAATCCAACCCCAAGAATGGACCCCAACCTTTAGTTCATGACTGGCATGGTCTGCTTCGCTCCCAATCTCACGATAAGCCTGAATCAACTTTTTAAAATAACGAGGGTTACCACCAATAATGGCATAGACAATCGGTAGGCCTGCCTGAGCAATCTTCACTGTTGATTCGACATGACCACCTGTAGCTATCCACAAGGGCAATTTGTCCTGAACTGGACGAGGATAGACTTCTTTGCCAGAGATTGTTTGGGTCAAGCGACCTTGCCAGTCTAACTTGGTCTTTTCATTGACTAACTGAAGCAAGTCTAATTTCTCATCAAAAAGGGCTTCGTAGTCTTTCAAATCATAGCCAAACAAGGGGAAAGATTCCGTGAAAGAGCCCCTTCCAGCCATAATCTCCGCACGTCCATTTGACAAAGCATCGATAGTGGCATACTGTTGGAACAAGCGAATGGGGTCCATACTTGAGAGAATGCTGACTGCGCTGGTCAAACGGATTTTCTTGGTATTGACTGCCCCAGCTGCTAGTACAATCTCTGGAGCTGATACTGCAAAATCCGCTCGATGGTGCTCACCAATCCCATATACATCCAAACCAACCTTGTCATCCAGTTCAACCTCTGCTAGCAACTGGCGAATGCGTTCGTCATGACTGTAAGTTTGCCCAATCCCTTCAAGCTCCGTTGTTTCCCCAAATGTTGAAATTCCCAATTCTACCATATCCATTATCCCTATCTACTCTGTCCTCCAATTTGAAAAATTATTCTAATACTCAATGAAAATCAAAGAGCAAACTAGGAAGCTAGCCGCAGGCTGCTCAAAGCACTGTTTTGAGGTTGCAGATGGATGCTAACCTGATTTGAAGAGATTTTCGAAAAAGATTAAATATACTCTACAATTTGCTCAATCAATTCTGGGTCGTCTAAACCTGTAACTTGTATAACAACATCTTTGACTGATTGTTTAGCCAACAATTCACCTAATCGAATACTTTCTTCATCATTTACATCGCGATAGTCAAAGGCATAGCCAACTGTTTTAAGTAGGTTTTTATATGACAAACTGAGTTCTTTCAATTCACGTATCGGCCGGATGAATCGTTCATTATAGCCTAATTTTCGGATTGGAGTACGAGCTACGCGACTAACCTCGTCCACTATGAAAGGATTTTCAAACCGTTCTATAATGACTTTGTGATAATTCTCCAATTCTTTTTTATCAAAGTTCCATTTGGCAATCAAGAGACTCCGAATTTCAGCTAATACAGATTCAATCCGAGATTTGATATTAGGATTTTGAAGAGCTTCCAAAATTGTCTTGGCACCATAATGCGCACCAATGTAAGCTGAAGTTGCATGTCCAGAATTGACTGAAAAAAGTTTTCGCTCAATAAAGGGTTCTAAATCTTCTTCATAATGCACATCTTTTAGACGTAAATCTGGATTTTTAAGACGCTTGGTTTCCACGACCCATTCATTAAAGGGTTCGACCACAACAAAAAGGGAATCTTCGTGACTTTGTGCTGGAACAATCCTGTCTACTGCAGCATTTGGAAAACCTATGTAGTTATCAGCAAATGTCAAACCTTCCGGACTTAAATATTTCTTGACTTCTTGATAAAGAAATTGAGACCCGCCAATCATATTTTCACAGGCCATAACATCCAATGCCTGTGTATTTCCTGCAACTCGGCGAGCTTCGATTCCTTTGGCTAGAAGTTCAGCGATAAAAGGGAGTATATTAGGTCCGATTGCAGTAGTAATAATATCCGTCTTTTGAATCGCTTCAATGACTTGCTCAGGATCTTCTTTACTATTAATGCCAGCCACATTAGTTACTTCTATACGAGACTGTCCTTTCTGTGCAATTTCAATTTCATACTTGCCCTTTTCATTTAGAGCATGAATTATCTGATTATTGACATCCACAAAATCAATATGGAAACCATTTTTAAATAGAATTTCACCTATAAAACCACGACCGATATTACCGGCACCAAAATGAACAGAATGTTTCATTAAATTTCTCCTTTTCCTATTTGAGGGACATATATACTAGATGACAAATGACGAAATTCAATTATTCAACAGCATCAAATAAGCG
Organism: Streptococcus sp. 1449; assembly: GCF_013276805.1. Classification (NCBI taxonomy): domain Bacteria; kingdom Bacillati; phylum Bacillota; class Bacilli; order Lactobacillales; family Streptococcaceae; genus Streptococcus; species Streptococcus sp. 1449. Next base: position 112,957 of record NZ_VMLS01000010.1, on the reverse strand, counting down.
CAACACTTCCTCTTTTGACTGAGCATCTGCTAGTTTAAGAACATTATCTACATCTGCACAGAAGATAGAAATTTTCTGAATAATTTCTAAGTGTTCATTACCAATACCAGCAATACCAAAAAGAACCGTTGCCACTTGAGGGTTAGATACATTCCCAAAATCAACCCCTCTAGGGACTTGAACGACTGTAATACCAGACTTGAGGACATCATTTTTTGCTGCATCTGTTCCATGCGGTATGGCGATAAAGTTACCCATGTAAACAGATAGCTCTTTATCTCGCTCAATCATGGCTTCAATATAGTCTTCATTAACATATCCACCCTCATAAAGAACTTGCCCACAATAACAAATAGCTTCCTCCTTGTTAGAAAATTGTTTATTAAGCTTAATCAAATGTTTTTCAAGTTTCATATTAGTTCTCCAATTTCTTAATTTTTTCTTTAAAAATAGTATTTAGCATCTGATAAATAATGGATTGATTTCCCGTCTTGTAAATCTCTGTATAAAGATGATTTTCAATAATCGACTGACTAATAGCTGTCATTAAATCTCTAGCTTCCTCGCTAGCTTCTTTAGACATTAGCATTAGCAGACACCTTTTGACCTCTTCTTCCTCTCGTTTCATTGACAATGCGGAGATAGGTAGTTTGAGTTCAAACATAGTAAAACTATTTGTTGTTACTTTGCTAGACTGACTATGTAAAAGCACCAGACCAGTATTAGGAATAGCCATAGGACTATTCTGGAAGTGAGATAACAATTTTCTTGTTAGGTAATCTCTGTCACTCACATTCTTCTGATATTGGATGATTTGTTCTACCGTGTGCTCAAATGATTGATTATTCTCCAATTGAACCAACTCGAATTGACTCAAAAGCTGACTACTAGATATTAAATAATCTTGCAAGTCATAACTTTTCTCTGGAGCGATAGCATCACGCGCGACAATTGTACGATGTGCCTGTACATACTGAAGTCGTTCCTGTAATTCAAGCAGTTCTTTGACGGTTGGAAAACTAGAAATTACATCGATTTCCTGATTAGTCAGCGGCTTGGTAGATAAAATATAATCATACTGACTGAGATCAATACTGTGGTAATCTACTAGAGACTGAATATCTATCAACTCTACAAAAGGAGCAACACTCTTAATTTTACTGACTAATAAATCTCTAGTGACCCGACGTTCATCCGTTAAAAGCAAAACACGGACTGGATAAATCTCTGGACTACGGCCTAAGCTAGAGATAAAATGTAGGGCAATCATGCCATACTCATACTCTGTATGAAGATATTTCGGAAAAATATCATTTACTAAAAGACTGATGACTGTATAAAGAAATTTATTCCTTTCAACTAAAATCTGGACAGATTCTGGCAAATTTTCACCCTGAAAAAGGATAGGGACGCCTAAACTGAGCCGAATATGATGGAAAAGAAAATTGAATAAAACCTTGTCCTTAAAAAAGTCAATCTTGGTATACATGGAAACCGTATCAATCAGATTTGAAATATTGTAGAAAAATTCACCATCAAATTTCTCCGTAAAGAGCGGATTGTCCTGACGTTTAATGATTAATTCATCCAAGATGCTCGCAAAATAGATAATTTCCTGAATACTATAAAATTGTGCAGTCTGCTTAGAGTAAGCTTGAAAAATTTTTTGAGAAATTTCCAAAGCCTGCTTACTAGTATTAGGTGAATTTTCAATGTTTTGCTCCTGACCTATAAGAGATAACAAGATCGCAAAAAACATCTTCATCCTAGCATCCATATCTGGAAAACCTGACAGTTGCTTATTAACAATCTGACTGGCCAGCCTAGTTCTATCTGCTTCTAAAATATCAAAGCTCCCAAAATTACCGGTTGAAAAATCTGCTACTGAGATACAGTTTGTCAGTAAAATAGCCAAAAATCTTCTCTTACCAACTGAATCACCAGAAATACGATAACCTTTTTGTCGTTCAATTTTCAGATCAAAGTCTAAAAGACGCTTATCAATATCTGAAATATCCTGAATAATAGTTACATTACTGACTTTCATGCACTCTTGCAATGCTTCATTGGTGACAAAACCACTCTCAGTCAGAAGGCGATAGGTAATCAACTCTTGTCTTTCTTGGGGACTATACTCAACTAACACTTCAAGTTCTGTCGGCAAATCATCCAACTCTCCAGTCAAAATATAGTATTTCCCATGCTTCGTTATTTCGATTCCATATTGCTCCATGCTATCTGTCAAATCTGATAAAGTTCGATAAATTGTTCTAGATGAAACCTGTAAGATTTCAGTCATGTCTTGCATTGAAAGCTTCCCTACATGTAGGAAAGCCTTCAATAATTGTTCTTCTCGTTTGGTTAATAGCATTCGTAATTTAGAAACCTCTAGTTCTATTTGTACATTCTAACAGCCATTTTGTCATATTCTGGTGTTGTTACTAAACTATCCACAATAAGAAATTGAGAATTCGGTGCTGTTTGCTGCACTTCTGCCTGTAAAGAAATAGTTGTTACAATCATTATGTTTTTAGAATTAAATTCACCTAATTCTGAAATTTTGGCAGTAGAAACTGGAATACGAATATTCTTGTTTCTAAAGATAGCCCGAATCGTTTCACAGCCCATAGTTGCAGATCCCTGTGCTTTACCATAAGCAACTACTACAGCATCAATATGGTTAAGGTCAATTTCCTGACTATCTACTGATGCTGAAGTTGATATATCTCCTTCAATTTCTGCTATTGGAGAAGCTCCTGTTAATGAAGCTACAATTTCATCATAACGAGGGGACGCTAAGAAATTATCAACAGAAACATGAATAGCACTTGGACTCTTGTCTTTAGCTCTTGGTGTCAGTTCTTCCTGAGTAACAATTAATGTTTTTGGTGTATCAAGCAAATTTGAGATTGCCTGATTAGATACTGGAATCTCTAGACCTGCTTTTTTAACCTTATCTCGAAGAATACTAGCTCCCATAGCAGAGCTTCCCATACCAGCATCGCAGGCGAAAATGATTTTTTCCACTGAGTCTGTCGAAACAACTGCATCAACAGAAGTTGATACTAACTGACCTTTAGACTGAGCCTTAGCTGCTTGGGTAGCCGCCTGAGCAGCTTCGAGAGAATCCTCAGTTGACTTGTCTGCATGAAGAATAAGGGCTGCTACAAGGAAAGAAACAACTGCTGCCACTAAAACACCTAGAAGAACATTTAGATGGGGCCAAACGCCTTTTGGCGCCGTAGCCATAATCGCAATAATAGAACCTGGTGAAGCTGGAGATTTAAGACCAGCGTCTAAGAGTTGAAAAGTAAAAGTTCCAGAGATACCTCCTGCCATAGCAGCTAAAAATAGAGTAGGCTTCATCATAACATAAGGAAAGTAAATTTCATGAATCCCTCCGAAGAAATGAATAACCATTGCCCCCCAAGAAGAAGATTTAGCAGAACCTTTACCGAATACAGCATAAGCTAATAGAATTCCCAGGCCTGGTCCAGGATTAGCTTCCAATAGGAAGAGAATTGACTTACCAGCTTGAGCTACCTGTTCTACTCCCAGAGGAGTAAAAATGCCATGATTGAGGGCATTATTGAGGAAAAGGACTTTAGCCGGTTCGATGATAATATTAGCCATAGGAAGGAGGCGAGCATTGACAATAGCCTCAACACCATTCCCAACAGCTCCAGTAAGAGTCGATACGACTGGACCGATTGCGTAGAAAGCCAAAAGCAATAATGCAAAACCAACGAGACCAGCTGAGAAATTATTAACTAACATTTCAAATCCGGGACGAATTTTTTCCTGGAACTTTTCATCAAATTTCTTGATAGTCCATCCTCCCAGTGAGCCCATTACCATAGCTCCGATAAACATAGGAACACTAGAACCTGTGATTGCACCAACAGTAGCAATAGCTCCTACAACGGCACCACGTTGACCATGGATCATATATCCACCTGTGTAACCAATCAGGATTGGCAATAAATACGTTAACATAGGACCAACAACAGTAGCTAACTGTTCATTTGGCAGATAGCCATCAGCGATAAAGAGGGCAGTCAACACTCCCCAAGCAATAAATGCTCCAATATTGGGCATAACCATATTTGAAAGCGATGTCCCTAGTTTTTGAACTCTGACTTTCAATGATACTTTTTCTTCCATTAGGATCATCCTCCTTTTCTTAAAACTAGTATATACAAAGTTAAAAACCTTTAAAACTAAAGTTTTGTCACAGATTTTGTGCCAAAACTTTACTTTTGACGAGGCTGGGCAAAAAGGCTTAAAAATGATAAAACGCATCATATCAGGTGTACAAAACCTTAATATGATGCGTTTTATCATGGAAAGATTTACTGAATTTTCTCTTCAAATTGAGTTTTTGCCCAGCTTCCTCTTTTTATAGTAGTTTGAAATAAGATACGAACAAATCAATTGGAAAATTCAAATTAATTTCTAGAAATATTTTAGTATTCCTGTGTACTGTTCTAAATTCAATCTGCTATAATTATTGAAAAGTAAACCCTTATCATCATTTGTAACATAAAAAATAGGCTGTAAAACCTTATAGGATAAACCTATGGCTTTACGCCCGTATATTCATAGATTCTATTCTACCGTTACTGACTTGGCAAGGTTACGTGGTTTGTCCACATCGAGGCCACGGTGGAGGGTTGCAAAGTAAGCGACCAATTGTGTTGGTACGACCATTGAAATTGGTGAGAGGTAAGGGTGTACAGTCGTAAGGACGATAGCGTCTGTCTCTTTAGCAACATTTTCTTCTGCGATAGTGAGGACTTTTGCACCACGGGCTGCCACCTCTTGGATATTTCCACGAGTGTGGTTGGCAAGGACTGGATCTGACAAGAGAGTCAAAACAGGTGTTCCTTCTTCAATCAAGGCAATAGTTCCGTGCTTAAGTTCTCCTGCCGCAAAGCCTTCACACTGGATGTAAGAAATCTCTTTAAGTTTGAGACTTGCTTCCATGGCTACGTAGTAATCTTGACCACGTCCGATGTAAAAGGCGTTACGAGTTGTTTCAAGTAGCTCACGAACCTTGACTTCAATGGTTTCTTTCTCTGAAAGAGTTGATTCGATAGACTGAGCTACGATTGACAACTCATGAACTAAATCAAAGGCTTGCGCTTTGGCATTGCCATTTGCTTCTCCGACTGCTTTTGCAAGGAAGGCAAGGGCTGCAATTTGCGCTGTATAGGCCTTGGTTGATGCCACGGCAATTTCAGGACCTGCATGAAGGAGCATGGTATGGTTGGCTTCACGAGAAAGAGTTGAACCTGGGACGTTTGTCACTGTCAAGCTTGGGATTCCCATTTCATTAGCCTTGACCAAAACCTGACGGCTATCTGCTGTTTCACCAGACTGGCTGATAAAGATGAAGAGTGGTTTCTTGCTGAGAAGTGGCATACCGTAACCCCACTCAGATGAAATTCCAAGTTCAACTGGTGTATCTGTCAATTCTTCCAGCATCTTCTTAGAAGCAAATCCTGCGTGGTAAGATGTCCCAGCTGCAAGGATGTAGATGCGGTCTGCGTCTTGAACAGCCTGGATGATAGCTTGGTCTACGACTACTTGACCAACCTCATCTGTGTAGGCTTGGATCAACTTACGCATCACTGTTGGTTGCTCGTCAATTTCCTTGAGCATGTAGTAAGGGTAAGTTCCCTTACCGATATCTGACAAGTCAAGTTCCGCAGTATAGCTAGCACGTTCACGACTGTTACTATCATAGTCTTGAACTTCCACGCTATCAGCCTTGACGATTACCAACTCTTGGTCATGAATTTCCATGTATTGGTTGGTTTCACGAATCATAGCCATAGCATCTGAGCAGACCATATTGTAGCCTTCCCCAAGACCAATCAAAAGTGGAGATTTGTTTTTCGCTACATAGATGACATCTGGATTTTCAGAGTCAATCAAGGCAAAGGCATATGAACCACGGATAATATGAAGAGCTTTTTTAAAGGCTTCAAGAACTGAGAGACCGTCTTCTTCCGCAAATTTTCCAATCAAATGTACGGTGATTTCCGTATCTGTTTGCCCTTTGAAGTGGTGCCCAGCAAGGTATTCTTCTTTAATTTCAAGGTAGTTTTCAATCACCCCATTGTGAACCAAGACAAAACGTTCTGTCTCAGAGCGGTGTGGGTGAGCATTGTCTTCCGTTGGTTTCCCATGAGTTGCCCAACGAGTATGTCCGATACCAGTTGTTCCCTCAACACCAACTGTCTTAGCAGATAATTCTGCAATACGACCTACAGCTTTGACTAGATGGTTTTCAGCACCACCTAGGACAAAAATTCCCGCAGAATCATAGCCACGGTATTCGAGCTTTTCAAGCCCTTGAATCAAAATATCAGTTGCATTTGTGTTTCCAACAACACCAACAATTCCACACATAGTATATACGACACAGGCAAGCTGTGCTTCCTCCTTAAAATTGGTATAGTCTAATTCCTCTTTTATAGAATCAGCAAAAACAGTATATACTTGTTTCTTTCACTTGTCAAGAGTAAAAATTGGTATAGTTCAAATTAAACTCCTATAAGTAAAAAACTCTGACCAATTTGGATAATCAGTCAGAGTCCTTTTTAAAATCCATTATTATCGCTTAATTCCTTGAACCAGTACCCTGATTTTTTCAGACGACGTTCTTGCGTTTCCAAGTCTAATTCGACCAAACCATAGCGATTTTTATAGCTGTTAAGCCATGACCAACAATCGATAAAGGTCCAAATTAAGTAGCCCTTACAATTGGCTCCGTCTTCAATGGCACGGTGAAGTTCACGAAGATGAGCTTTTACAAAGTCAATACGGTAATCATCTTGAATCATTCCATTCTCACGGAATTTTTCCTCTCCTTCAACACCCATACCATTCTCTGTCAACATCCACTCAATATTGCCATAATTTTCCTTGATATTTTGGGCGATGTCATAAATCCCTTGCTCATAAATCTCCCAGCCACGATGAGGATTGATTTTACGTCCAGGCATTACATAAGGCTCATAAAAATGTTCTGGCAAAAGAGGACTCTCTGGATTCTTAGCAAATCGAGGTGCCATAACACGCAAAGGTTGATAGTAGTTGACACCAAGGAAGTCTACCGTATTGTCACGAATGACTTCCAACTCCTCCTCTGTAGCATCAGGCAAGAGACCGTATTCATGTAAGATTTCTACCAACTCCTGTGGATAAGTCCCCAAGACAGATGGATCTAAGAAAGATTGGGCCTGAAAAAGGTCCGCAATACGAGCTGCCTTGACATCAGCAGGATGCTGGCTACGTGGATAAGCCGGTGTCAAGTTGAGGACAATCCCAATCTTGGAATCTGGCAAAAGTTCATGACAAGCCTTAACCGCCCGACTGCTGGCCAATTGTGTATGATATGCTACTTTAACGGCTGCCTCTGCATCCACCTTATGTGGATAATGGGCATCGTAAAAATAGCCAAATTCTACTGGAACGATTGGCTCGTTAAAGGTAATCCATTGATCCACTAAATCTCCATAAGTCTCAAAACAAAAACGAGCATAGTCTTCATAGGCTGAGACAGTCGCCTTATTTTCCCAACCATCACCAGCTTCTTGAAGGGCAAAAGGCAAATCAAAATGATAAAGATTGACTAAAAGACGAATCCCTTTGGCCTTAATAGCCTCAAAGACCTTACGGTAAAAATCTACACCTTGAGAATTGACTTTTCCACGCCCTTGTGGAAAAATCCGTGACCACTGAATAGAAGTCCGAAAGGCCGTGTGACCAGTTTCTAACAGTAGCTCAATATCCTTTTCCCAGTTTTCATAAAAGCTTGATGTTTTATCTGGACCAATTCCATTATAGTAGCGATTTGGCTCCACTTGGTACCAATAATCCCAGAAATTATCTCCCTTACCGTCACCAGCTATACGTCCTTCTGTCTGCGGCCCAGAAGTAGAGGATCCCCAGACAAAATCCTTTGGAAATCTTAGCATACATTTACCTCTTTATCTAGTCATTTTTCCCATTATACAGAAAAAACAAGGTAAAAACTAGTTACATTTTTTCCTTGTTTTTCTTCTGATTATAGTTTTTATTTCTTGCTGAGAATTTCAAGCGTTTCAAGCACGTTATCTGCATGAACTTCGATAGTGTCACCAGTCGCTTTAATCTTCACTTCTACGATGCCATCGGCCGCTTTCTTCCCAACAGTGATACGGATTGGCAACCCAATCAAGTCGCTGTCGCTAAATTTAACTCCGACACGTTCATTACGGTCGTCTGTCAAGACTTCGTAACCAGCTCCCATCAAGCTTGTTTCAAGTTTTTCTGTCAGAGCTTGTGCTTCTTCGTCCTTGACATTGACAGTGATCAAGTGAACATCAAATGGCGCCAATTCTTTAGGGAAGTTGATTCCCCAAGCGTAACGGTATTCACCTTTTGGTGTTTTGTTAACAAAGAGGCGAGCGTGTTGCTCCATCACTGCTGAAAGGAGACGGCTGACACCGATACCGTAACATCCCATGATAATTGGCACAGCACGGCCATTTTCATCCAAAACATCTGCTCCCATACTTGCTGAATAGCGAGTGCCGAGTTTGAAGATGTGGCCAATTTCGATACCACGCGCAAAGTTAAGGACTCCTTGCCCGTCTGGGGAAATTTCACCCTCACGAACTTCACGGATATCCACATATTCTGCAGTAAAATCACGGCCTGGATTCACACCAGTCAAGTGGTAGCCATCTTCGTTAGCACCGACAACTGCATTGCGAACATCTTGCACCTTACGGTCTGCGATGATTTTAACATTCTCTGACAAACCAACCGGGCCAAGTGAACCAAATCCTGCTTGAACAACATTTGCCACTTCTTCTTCACTAGCAACGTCAAAGAAATCTGCTCCCAAGTGGTTCTTCAACTTAACTTCATTGAGTTGGTCATTTCCAACTAGAAGGGCTGCAACAAGCTCACCATCTGCCATGTAGAAGAGGATTTTAATTGTTTGTTCTTCTGGGACGTTTAGGAAGGCTGCAACTTCATCGATTGATTTAACATCTGGCGTTGCAACACGAGTTACTTCTTCTTCAGCGACAACACGGTTGCTTGGTTTGTACTCGTTTGTTGCCATTTCTAAGTTAGCTGCATAGCTAGACTCACTTGAGTAAGCAATGGTATCTTCACCAGAGACCATCCATTTGAGCAATTCTGCCTTGATTTCTTCTTGCACTTGATCAGGAATTTCGTCAAATGAGGCAACTGACTTGTCCAAGACAACCCAGCGGTCAAGGTCTGTACGAGCAGGTGTAATGGCCATAAATTCTTGGCTGTCCTTACCACCCATGGCTCCACCGTCACCAATGATAGCCTTGAAGTCTAAGCCACTACGAGTGAAAATACGCTCATAAGCAGCCTTGTACTCATCATAAACACTGTCCAAGCTATCATAGTTAGCGTGAAAGCTGTAAGCATCCTTCATGATAAACTCACGTGTACGGAGAAGTCCATTACGTGGGCGTTTTTCATCACGATACTTAGGCTGGATTTGGTAAAGGTTGAGTGGCAATTGCTTGTAAGACTTAACAGAATCACGGACAATAGCTGTAAAGGTTTCTTCGTGTGTTGGACCTAGGATAAAGTCTGATTTTTCACGGTTTTTTAGTTTGTAAAGGTCTTCACCGTAAGTTTCGTAACGACCTGATTCGCGCCACAATTCTGCACTGAGAAGGGCAGGAGCCAACATCTCAACGGCACCAATCTTGTCGAATTCTTGGCGCATGATATTTTTAGCTTTTTCAATCACACGATTAGCAAGTGGTAGGTAAGAATAAACACCTGCAGATACTTGGCGAACATAACCAGCACGCAACATAAGAGCATGGCTGATAACTTGAGCATCGCTTGGCATTTCGCGAAGCGTTGGGATAGGCATTTTACTTTGTTTCATAATATTCCTCGATTATCTAAAAAAGAGTCGCATAATGTCATTCCAGGTCACAGCAATCATCAAGACAACCATGATGACCACTCCGGCCAAGGTGACATAGGTTTCAATTTCTTGTTTCAATGGTTTGCGGCGGATAGCTTCTAGGATATTGAGCACAATCTTACCACCATCCAGAGCTGGAATCGGAATAAGATTAAAAATCCCGATATTGATGGAAATCATTGCCAAGAAGTACAAGACATTCTCAATTCCATTTTTAGCAGCATCACTACTTGCCTTAAAGATGGCAACAGGTCCACCCAACTTGTTCAAATCCGGTTGGAAAATCAGATTTTTCAGTGCTGATAAAATTCGTAGGGCCGAGTCAGCAGCAGTTGTAAAACCACCTACAAACATGGATAGAAAGTCCGACTTAATTCCCGGTTGAACACCTAGAAGGTAACGGCCTTGACTTTCTTCCGGAGTAACAGTGACTTGTTTGTCACTCCCATTTTCAAAAATAGTCACATCCAAAGTCGGGGCCGTCTTACCTTTGGTTTCTGTTTCCACAGCCTGAATCAAACTTTCCCAGTTGCTAATCTCATGTGAGCCAATCTTGGTAATCTGTGCCGTTTCTGATACTCCCACCTTAGCCAAGGCTCCTTGGGGCATGACATGGAACTGGTTGGTATCAACATCTCTGACACCACCCTGCATGAAGATTAAAATCCAGAAAACAACAACCCCTAAGATAAAGTTATTCATAGGGCCTGCAAAATTAGTAATGAGTTTGCCCCAGATAGTCGCATTTTGATATTGCACATCTAAAGGTGCAATCCGAACCTCAGTACCATCTGCTTCCACAACCGTTGCATCGTGATCCACTGCAAATGTTTTTTCTTCTTCCAGAACCAAGCCCCTGATAAAGAGCTTGTCTTCAAAATCAAACTGGGTCACCTGCATAGGGAGGGCTGTTTGATCCAATTTTTTACCTGAGAGATTGATGCGTTTAACCTTACCATCATCAGCAAGTGTCAAACTAACAGGCGTTCCTGTCTTGATTTCAGTTGTATCATCACCCCAACCGGCCATGCGGACATAGCCACCCAGAGGCAAGATTCGAATGGTATAGGCCGTTCCATCCTTGCCAATGTGAGCAAAAATTTTAGGTCCCATACCGATGGCAAATTCACGTACTAAAATCCCTGATTTCTTGGCAAAGTAGAAGTGCCCGAACTCGTGCACCACTACAATAATCCCGAAAACCAGAATAAAGGTTAAAATTCCGAGCATAGCGTTTCCTCCGTCTTTTGATTAAAAGAGTCCAAATAAGTGCATGATTGGAAATACAAGCAACATACTATCGAAACGATCCAAAACACCACCATGTCCAGGGATAAATTTCCCAGAATCCTTAACACCAAAATGACGTTTGATCGAACTTTCTAGTAAATCACCAAATTGTCCAGCAATACTAAAGAAAATAGCAAAGACTGACATCTTGTAAATTCCATATGGAAGAGCAACTGTACTGTCAACTATCATAAAGATAATGGTTACTAAAATCGCTCCTAAAATACCACCCAAGGCACCCTCAAGGGTTTTATTAGGCGATACCCTTGGTGCTAACTTTCGTTTCCCATAGTTCATCCCAACAAGATAGGCACCACTGTCTGTCGCCCAGACGATACACAAGGCCAAAAGCGCCTTATCTAAACCTGCAACACGAGCATCTAGTAAAGCATTAAATCCAAAGCCCACGTAGAAGCTCATAGCAAGAGGGAAAACCGCATCCTCAATCGTATAAGACTTGCTAAACACAGTCGTTCCTAACATGATTGAAATCAAAACACTATAGGCAACCACATTCCCATCAACTGGCAAAAAAGTCAGGTAATTCTCCAAGGGAATGGTCAAGGCAAAGGTTGCAAAGAGGGTCAAGAGGCCCTCCATCGTCATGGTCTCTAGACCTCTCATCCTCAAAAGTTCATGCATGGCTAGCATGGCTATGATTCCGATTGCTATCTGAAGCAAGAGTCCCCCAATCATCAAAATCGGTAGGAAAATAGCCAGTGCAATCCCTGCAAACAAGGTTCTTTTCTGTAAATCCTGTGTCATATTTCCTCCTAAACTCCTCCAAATCGGCGATGACGACGATTGTAGGCAAGAATGGCTTCCTGCAAGGCCGCCTCGTCAAAATCAGGCCACAAGGTATCTGTAAAATAGAGTTCACTATAGGCCCCCTGCCATGGTAGGAAATTACTCAAACGCAATTCTCCACTGGTACGGATAATCAAGTCTGGGTCTCGTAAGTCCTTAGGTAAATGCTGGGTAAAAAGATAATTACCAATCAACTCCTCTGTGATGTCACCTGGGTTGATTTTGGCATCTAAAACATCCTGAGAAATCAACTTAAGAGCCTGTGTAATCTCAGCACGTCCACCATAGTTAAGAGCAAAATTAAGAATCAAACCTGTGTTGTTCTTAGTCAATTCCTCAGCCTTGGTCAGAGCTTCAAAGGTTTGCTTAGGCAGGCGGTCCGTTTCTCCGATCATTTGAATCTTAACATTATTCGCATGCAGTTCCGGGACATAATTATCATAAAACTCTACTGGCAAGTTCATGATAAACTTGACTTCCTGATCTGGACGGGTCCAGTTTTCTGTAGAAAAAGCATAGACCGTAATAACCTTAACGCCTAGTTTGTTAGCTGCCTTGGTCACAGTTTGCAATGCTTCCATGCCCGCCTTATGTCCAAAAACTCGCGGTTGCATACGTTTTTTAGCCCAACGGCCATTGCCATCCATGATGATGCCGATATGAGCAGGAACCTGTGTCGGAACCTCTACTTCCACAGCCTTATCTTTCTTAAACAATCCAAACATGATCTTATTCCTATTCAAAAATCTATCGTTTCATTATACCATATTTCCCTATTTTCTTCTATCACTAAGCTATTTATACTCTTCGAAAATCTCTTCAAACCACGTCAGCTCTATCTGCAACCTCAAAACAGTGTTTTGAGCAACCTGCGGTTAGCTTCCTAGTTTACACTTTGATTTTCATTGAGTATTATTATCAGGCACCAAGCCCTTTTTTCAAAAAAATAAGCCGCCTGATTTGGCGACTTTATTTTTTATAGGGAGATTATTATGAAAAAGTTTTAGGAGTTTAAGTTAAGGTCTTCTTAACTTATGAACTTAGTATACACTTCCTAGCTTAAAGTTTCCTTAAGTATTTTTAAAAATCAAATTTTTCCATTTCTCCTGCCAATTTTTCTTGGATAGACGTGTTCGATAAAATTCCATTCGGTCTTCATTCTCTAAAAAATGAGGAGTTGGACGAACTTGAAAATTCAAAATATCCTCCAAAGCGTATGGAGTAAAGAGTTCCAAAACGGATTCTTCATTCAAGCGTAATCCAACAGCCGTACATCGTTCTGGATACTTACTCATAGCATCACGGGAACTGGTATAGGGAGCAGTATGAGGGCTGTGCTGGTGCATATAGACTTGATTTTTCAATTCCCACTGGTACTGAGGAAAGTCCTCTCTCAGCTTTTTCTCTAGGGACAAGGTTTCCTCATAAGAAATATCTGGATCAAAGAAAATCACATCTACATCTGTTTCACAGTCAAAAGGGGATTTGTCTGACAAGAGATTCCAGATAAAATTTCTGACAGAACCTGCTGCCAACCAGGAATCTTTCAGACCAAGGTTTCGGATGATAGTCAGAATGGCCATCATATCTGGATTTTCTCTAAAAGCCTCTAAGATTTCTTGCTTATTTTTCACTGTATTCATAACCTAAGTGCTCATATGCCTTAGCAGTCGCCACCCGTCCAGACCGTGTCCGCATGATAAAACCTTTTTGAATCAAGTAAGGCTCATACATATCTTCAACTGTCTCACGCTCTTCGGCGATATTCACAGAAAGAGTTCCTAGACCAACAGGTCCTCCACTGTACATCTCAATCATGGTACGAAGGATTTTTTGATCCACATAGTCCAAACCTTCATGGTCAACATCCAGCATAGTCAAAGCCTTATCGGTAATAAGATCATCGATCACCCCATTCCCCATTATCTGGGCAAAATCGCGCACGCGCTTGAGGAGACGATTGGCAATACGAGGGGTCCCACGGCTACGTAGGGCTAACTCAGACGCTGCCTCATGAGTAATTTCCATCTCAAAAATATCTGCCGTCCGCTCAACAATTTCCGTCAAGTCAGCATGAGCATAATACTCCATATGACCTGTAATCCCAAAACGTGCCCGTAGCGGATTTGAGAGCATACCAGCCCGAGTCGTCGCACCAATCAAGGTAAAAGGTGGCAACTCCAAATGAACACTGCGACTGCCTTCACCAGCACCAATCATGATATCAATGTAGAAGTCCTCCATGGCACTATAAAGCACCTCTTCCACAGACATGGGCAAGCGATGAATCTCATCAATAAAAAGGACATCCCCAGGCTCTAAGTCATTCAAAATCGCTACTAGATCACCGGCTTTTTCAATGACAGGCCCAGACGTCTGCTTGAGATTGACACCCAGTTCGTTGGCAATAACAAAGGCCATGGTCGTTTTCCCCAAGCCTGGAGGTCCAAATAAAAGGACATGATCCAGCGCTTCATCCCGCATTTTGGCAGCTTCGATAAAGATTTGGAGCTGATCCTTGACCTTATCCTGCCCGATATATTCACGTAAATACTGAGGACGGAGTGTGCGTTCTACTAACTCCTCATCCCCCATTATCTCATTGTCTAAAATTCTACTCATGGCTCTATTATATCAAAAAACCAAGCCACAAACAAAAAAGCCACCCGATTGGGTGACTCCCGAGTTTAGCACTTATGTGGTATAATATTGTTCGGCACTGCTACACCGCCTACGAAAGGAGGTGAATTAGCCCATGATGGAATTAGTACTCAAAACTATCATCGGACCAATTGTGGTCGGTGTCGTTCTTCGATTAGTCGATAAATGGCTAAACAAGGACAAATAGTGTCAAAAAAGACCCCTAGCTTATTTGGACGTGAGCTTGGGGTCTTTTCTAGCCTATGATATAGAACTAGTACTCAATTCCTCTTTATTATCCCATAGTTCACAAAATTTGTCAAAGGTTTATATCCTCATCCATTCAGCTTCTCCAACTTTAGAATCTGTCCAATAAAGTTTATAAGATTTAGAGAAAGCTATTGAAAAATGATATTTAGAAAACTTCCGAAAAGCCTGAAATAGAGCCAAAAAACTCCACCTGATTGGGTGGAGTTTAGGGAGATTATTATGAAAAAGAAAAGTTTAGGATTTTATTAAATAAAGTTAGGAGGTCTTTATTTAATAACTATATGATACAAGACGAAGCTTAAAACTAGCTTAACTTTTTCTCAGATTCTACCATTTTGCAGAAAATCACTATCACTATCACCTCACAAAAAGCCACCTGATTAGGTGACTTCATTAGGAGATTATGATAAAAAAAAGTTTTAGGATTTCATTAAATAAAGTTAGGAGGTCTTTATTTAATGACTATATAATACTAGACCATCCTTAAACTTTGCTTAAGAAAAAACAAGTTTTGTTATTTTTCTCGATTCGCCCAAGTCATCCCTATACAATTATAGGTGGATAAGATTTCAAAGCCCATAGAACGATAAAATCCCACGTTTTTTTCTGTCTCTTCTGTCACCAGCTGGACTTGATAAGCATCTTTGTAATCTTTTAAGGCCTCTTTCATTAGGGCACTACCAATCCCTTGACGCTGATAGATTGGTAAAACAATCAAATCCTGTACAAAAACTGATGAGAATCCATCTCCTACCAAACGAATCAAGCCCACCACAGCATCACCATCAAGTGCCAGATAAATTACTAATGAATGCGATAAGGCCTGCTCCAGCATCTCTGGTTGATGGGTATAATTTGTCCAACCGACAGCCTGATAGAGATGCAAAACATCCTCTAGCTTGACAATTTCTTGCTTTTTAATAGTAATCATCTCAACACCTCTTAAAGTTCTCTCAAGCTCTTGTACTGCTGTCCATTTTTATCAAAATTTTCAGGACGCAGCCATGTTTCCAAACGATCTTTGACTTGAGGCCAGTCCTTATCAATCATAGACAACCAATCCGTATCCCTCGTCCGTCCCTTATAAACCACCGCCTGGCGGAAGGTTCCTTCATAGACAAATCCCAAACGCTCCGCAACTCGTCTGGATGGCAGGTTAAGAGCATCGCATTTCCACTCATAGCGACGATAGTTTAGCTCCTCAAAAATATAGCGAGCTAGGAGATACTGAGCCTCAGTTCCTATCCGTGTACCCCTTAGCTCTGGAGAAAAAGTGACTGCTCCGACTTCTATTACTCGGTTATTCTGGTCAATGCGCATGAGAGAAAAAGTTCCCAAAGCCTTACCAGTCGCCTTGTCTATGATTGCATAGTAAAAACGGTCCTTACGAGCCAACATCTGATTTAAAAGGCTAACCAGCTCCCCCATATCTGCTACTGGCTCCTGAAAAAGATAGGTCCACATCTCCCGAGGAGTATCCGGGCCATAAACAGCTAGCAAATCCTCCGCATGTTTTTCTACCGAGAGAGCCTCTATCCTAGCATAACGCCCTTCTAAGAAATCAATAGAAGGCAGTGCACCGGGTGTATAACCTTCCATTGACTCACCAATCATCTGACCATATTCATTTACTGGCATAGCTTTCTCCTTGTTTCACTTTTCAAACTTTTTACTCAACTCTATTTGAATTGTCCTATCTGCTAATTTCAAGTTTTTTATCAATTTCATTTAACAATTTTTCTGCATCTTCTTTATTTAAAACATTTTCTCGTGCTACATAGTTTCTACAAATATTCAGGGCCGCAATTTGGTCTGCTTTATCCAAAGATTCAAACATAATTCTCACTGAGTTACTAGCAATAACTCCTCGTTTATCATCCGAATTTTGAAGAAAGTTAAGTAGAACACTTAAATTGTTCTGACGACACGATTCGTACAAATCAATATATTCACCGTATTTTTTCGATTCAGAATCAGTAAGTTTATCTACAACTTTTACCTGCGAATAAAAATAGATTATTTCCCTATTTTGAATAATATAATTTATTTTTCTGATATATTTTAATCCCTCTATTAAGAGCCAAATAAAATAGATTATCAGAATACCAAACAGTGGTAGCCACATGATACCAACACTGGATTGAATACGAGGATAAGTTTCATTAAAAGAAACTATTAAATTTTTGGCTCCAAAATAATGAATAATGGATAACAAATTTGTCACTATTAATAGAGTTGCAAAAGATTTTGTAAATAAAAATTGATACACTTCAGACTGTGTCCTTATAATTTCATTTGGAGATATTCCAAAAATATTGCTTGATTTATCATTTGAAAAACTAAAGAAAGTAATAAAAACTGCAAAGAGAGTGTCTAAAGTGAGTGTCAAATTTAAACTTTCCTTGTCCCAAAGACAATTTTTAAAATAATATGCACCCACTATTGACATTACTAATACTATAACTGACACTACAATAATAGAAATCTTAAATAATAAAATTTCACACTTCCTGCTATCGTTCACTAATCTATTCATTCTGACCTATTCTAAAGTTCATACTCTAGAGTTACTTCTTTTTATTTCACAACAATGTTAACCAATTTATTCGGTACACTAATCACTTTCACGATGTCCTTACCGTCAATTTCTGCTTTGACTTTTTCATCCGCTAGAGCAATTTCTTGCAATTCTTCGCGTGATAGGTCTTTAGCAACCATGACTTTAGCACGGACTTTTCCTTTGATTTGGATAACAATTTCGACTTCGTCTTCAACTAGTTTGCTTTCGTCCCATGTTGGCCAAGCTACGTAAGAGATTGACTCACCTGTTGCTGCAACTGTTTGCCAAAGTTCTTCTGCCAAGTGAGGTGCAAATGGGGCAATCAATTGGATAAATCCTTTGGCATAGTCAACATAGAGCTTGTCTTCCTTGTTAGCCGCATTGACAAAGACCATAAGTTGGGCAATAGCTGTGTTGAACTTCATAGACTCGATTTGCTCAGTAACAGATTTGACTGTTTCATTGTAGACCTTATCAAGAGCGCCATTGTTTTCCGCAAGGATTTCCTTGCTTGTAATCAAACGGTAAACACGGTCAAGGAACTTACGGCCTCCTTCCAGACCTTCTTCTGACCAAGCAATCGAAGCATCAAGTGGTCCCATGAACATTTCATAGACACGAAGGGTATCGGCACCGTATTGTTCCACCACGTCGTCTGGGTTAACAACGTTCTTGAGGGATTTAGACATCTTGGCTGGTGCTTGCTCCAACTCTTCTCCTGTTTCCACATGGAAGAAAGAACCGTCACGTTTTTCAACCTTATCGGTTGCCACAAGAGCCCCACGGTGGTCACGGTAGCTTGTTCCCAAAATCATCCCTTGGTTAAAGAGTTTTTGGAATGGCTCTTTTGTTGGAACAACACCAAGGTCATAGAGGAATTTGTGCCAGAAACGAGCGTAAAGCAAATGAAGAACGGCATGCTCTGCACCACCCACGTAGATATCTACTGGCAACCATTGTTTGAGAAGATCCTCATCGGCCAATTTCTCAGTATTGTGTGGGTCAATATAGCGGAGGTAGTACCAGCTTGAACCTGCCCACTGTGGCATAGTATTGGTTTCACGACGACCTTTGACGCCATCCTCACGAGTCACTTCAAGCCAATCTGTCAAGTTAGCTAGTGGACTTTCACCAGTACCTGAAGGACGGATGTCCTTGGTTACAGGCAAGACAAGTGGCAATTCACTTTCAGGGACAGCTGTTGAAGTTCCATCTTCCCAATGAATGATTGGAATTGGCTCACCCCAGTAACGTTGACGGCTAAAGAGCCAGTCGCGGAGACGGTAGGTAACCTTCTCTTGTCCACAGTCTTTTTCTTCCAACCAAGCCACAATCTTGGCAATAGCGTCTTCTTTGTTGAGTCCATCTAGGAAGTCTGAATTGACATGAAGACCATCCTCTGTGTAGGCAGCTTCTTTAACGTTTCCACCTTCAAGTACTTCGACGATTGGAAGGTCAAATTGTTTGGCAAATTCCCAGTCACGTTGGTCGTGGGCAGGAACAGCCATAACGGCACCTGTTCCGTAACTAGCAAGAACGTAATCCGCAATCCAGATTGGAATTTCCTTACCATTGACAGGGTTGATGGCATAAGCACCAGTCCAAACACCAGTTTTTTCTTTGGCAAGGTCTGTACGAGCCAAGTCAGACTTGAGGCTGGCTTGGTGTTTATAGTCTGCTACTGCTTCTGCTTGCTCTGTACTTGTGATAGCATCTACTAATTCATGCTCAGGAGCCAAAACAGTGAAAGTCGCACCGAAAAGGGTATCAGGACGAGTGGTAAAGACAGTAAATTCCTTATCAGTTCCCCTAACCTTGAAGGTTACATTGGCACCAGTTGATTTACCGATCCAGTTGCGTTGCATGTCCTTGATAGACTCTGGCCAATCAAGTTCATCCAAGTCATTAAGCAAACGTTCTGCATAGGCAGTGATTTTAAGCATCCATTGACGCATCGGCTTACGGACAACTGGATAGCCTCCACGCTCAGAAGTTCCATCAGGAAGGACTTCTTCGTTGGCAATGGCTGTTCCTAGTTCCTCAACCCAGTTTACAGGCACTTCCGCTTCATAGGCCAAGCCTTTTTCGTAAAGCTTGGTGAAAATCCATTGAGTCCACTTGTAGTAGTTTGGATCGGTTGTATTGACTTCACGATCCCAGTCATAAGAAAATCCAAGCGCATTGATTTGGCGTTTGAAATTAGCAATGTTCTCAGCTGTAAATTCTGCTGGGTCATTACCAGTATCCATAGCATATTGCTCTGCAGGCAAACCAAAAGCATCCCAACCCATTGGGTGAAGGACATTGTAGCCTTGCGCACGTTTGTAGCGGCTGAGAATATCGGTTGCAGTATAACCTTCTGGGTGTCCTACGTGCAGACCCGCTCCAGATGGATAAGGGAACATATCAAGAGCATAAAACTTAGGTTTTGATGCATCTGTTCCAGTCTTAAATGTATGATGTTCTGCCCAGTAGCCCTGCCACTTAGGCTCAATTTCTTTATGATTGTAAAAACTCATGGTCTCTCTCCAATTTTGTGATGTTACTATTATACCATTTTTGAGAGAATTTGGTCTCGTTCTATTCTATACTTTTCTATTTTACCTTGCTCTAAAATTTTTAAACTGCTATACTTATAACAGAAAACCCTTCCAAGGAGGTAGCAGATGTCTCATTCCTTTAAAAAATCGCTCCAAAAAGAAATTCTCCATAGAAGCTCTATCGCAGCCTTTGTGACCTCTCTTTTACTACTCATTTTACTTTTTGGTTTTTCCTATTTTTTACAAAAGCAGCAACTCTCCAAAGATACGAGACAGATTGTAAAACAGGTTCAAGAAATGAAAGAAGCAAATAATGAGCTCCTGACTACTATGAACCATAAAATGATTCCTGAATTTTTGGACGGCAAACACACAGAGAGAGAAGTCTTTAGCTTATTTTACGAGACAAAAGCTAGATTGAAGCTTAGTTCTGACCTCATTATTCTAAACGATACAGGTGAATTACTATTTAGTACCAATCGAAATCATCAAGAAAGTATTTTATCACCCTACTATCTAAAACTGCTCATTCAAAATCCTTCTCAAGAAAAAGTGACAGAAAAAATTGCACTCTCTTCAGACAAGCAACATTACACACTCTTTATCAAACCACTACTTCAAAACCAACGAGTTAAGGCCTATACTATTGCTTTCGTAAATGAGAATGATTTCATCTCAAGCTTCCCAATGATCAATTCCAAATACATCATTACCGATAGCTTTGGAAATATGTTTTCCAACAATACAAATCAGTTTACTCGTTCCACTCTTGAAAAATTGGATGAAAAACTCCTACACTCTCGCACCCACTGGTATGCGAATGAACCGCTTATTGTTCAAAAAGAAAAAGTCGGTGCTATTTTTTCAATCTATACTTTTCAATCCTTCTTTCCCATTCCTAGCTTACTCGGTCTAGCCTCCGTCCTCACCTTATGTATATTCTTCCTCTACTTCTGGCAAGCGAGACGAATTGCTCATAAGATTGCCACACACAATGCTGTTCCTATTGAAAGTTTGGTTTATCAACTTCAAGAAATTCCCAAACAAGCAGAAAAAAGGCTTTCTCTACAAACAGGTGATGAGTTTGAATTTATGGCAGAAAAAATCAACAATATGTTGTACGAATTAGATCAACTTCATCAAAAAATGCTAACCATAGAAAAAGAAAAGTGGATTTTTGAAAGAAAAATGCTGGAAGCTCAGTTCAATCCTCATTTTCTCTACAACACACTTGAGACGATTAAAATCACTTCTTTAATGGATGCTGCTCTCACACAAGACCTAATTCAAAATCTCACGCGCATTCTTCGCTACAGTATCACCGATTTAGAAAAAGAAACAACCATTTGCCAAGATTTAAAGATTATAGAGGATTACCTGATGATTCATAAGATTCGTTTCGAGCACTTTTCCTATGATATTGTCTGCCCAGAAACTGTTGATAATCAGCCTATTCCTAAGCTTTTCTTGCTTCCTCTAGTAGAAAATGCTATAAAATATGGGATGCAATACCATATTGATCTTCATATTGATATCCAAATTACCTTGGAAGCAGATTCTCTAACTTTTTTAGTCAAGGATAATGCTGGAGGACTCACCAAACAAGAGCGACTCGCTATTTTAGACTCTTTAGAAAGCCCTCATACCCAGCATGGCATCGTGAACAGCTACAAACGATTGAGTAATTTCTTTTCTGATGTCCAGCTAGATTTAGGAGTCAATCGCCAAGGAGAAACTTGGGTCAAATTTATAACGAAAGGACTAACTCATGTTTAAGCTCATTATCGTAGAAGACGAACACCTCATTCGAAAATGGCTAGAGATTGCCGTAGACTACTCTGCCTTGGGTATCCAAGTCGTAGGAACTGCCAGTCACGGTCAAGAGGGAATGAAACTCATCCAAGAAAAAGAACCTCATATTGTCTTAACAGACATCACAATGCCAATTATGGATGCTTTTATGATGTTTGAAGCCACTCGTACCCTCTCCTATGAAAAAGTTATCTTATCAGGTTATAACGATTTTCAAAACGCCAAAAAAGCCATGCAATATGGAGCAGCTGATTTCTTATCCAAGCCAATTGATACCAAGGAATTGACAGAATGTCTTCAAAACATTGTTTTGCGATTACAAGGTAGCACCTATCAAGAAACTCCTTTTTTAGAAGAATATCAAACTTTACTCACCTCTATCCAACAGGTTGATACACAAAACCAAATCATTCAACAAATTATTTCCTTTGTCCACAAGCATTATGCAGAGCATTTTACGATTGCGACTATTGCTGAAGCTTTAAACTATAGCGAAAGCTACCTATATAAAGTGATCAAAGAAGACTTCCCCATGACGCTAAATGAATATATCTTACAATATCGCCTGAAACAAGCTATAGATAAGATGGCTGAATCTCCCAACTCCCCTCTAAGCGACATCTCTGATCAAGTTGGATTTTCAGACTATAAATATTTTGCCAAAGTATTTAAAAAGTATCTCCATATTTCCCCAAAGGAATTGAAATCACTCGGAAGAATAGTAAAATAAGCTATTCTTCTTTTTGTAGAGAATTTTACTCTAATAGAATAGAATTGTCGGTTTTAAAAACGCTTACACTGTTTTAAAATAAACTTAAATAACACAACGGAGGTATCCATCATGAAAAAGAAATGGATGTATTATGCTGCTTGCGGACTAGCTCTTTTTGGTCTTACTGCTTGTTCTTCTAATGAATCTGCCGATGGCGGTTCATCTGATAAAGGAGACGGCGGTTCGCTAGTCGTTTATTCACCAAACTCAGAGGGCTTAATTGGAGCAACTATTCCTGCCTTTGAAGAAAAATATGGTATCAAAGTAGAACTGATTCAAGCTGGTACTGGAGAACTTTTCAAAAAACTAGAGTCAGAAAAAGAAGCTCCTGTAGCTGATGTCATCTTTGGTGGTTCTTATACACAATATGCTACCCACGGAGAACTCTTTGAAAACTATACTTCAAAAGAAAATGATAATGTTATCAAAGAATATCAAAACACAACTGGTTACTCTACTCCTTATACACTAGATGGTAGTGTTTTAATCGTCAATCCTGATTTAACGAAAGGCATGAACATCGAAGGATATAGCGACCTTCTCAAACCTGAACTAAAAGGAAAAATCGCAACTGCTGACCCAGCAAACTCTTCTAGCGCCTTTGCTCAATTAACAAATATGCTACAAGCTCAAGGTGGTTACAAAGATGATAAGGCTTGGTCTTATGTAAAAGATCTCTTCACACTTATTGATGGTAAAATCGGTTCAAGTTCATCTGGTGTCTATAAAGCAGTCGCTGATGGAGAAATGGCTGTTGGTCTCTCTTATGAAGATCCAGCTGTTAAACTCTTAAATGACGGAGCTAACATCAAAGTTGTCTATCCAAAAGAAGGAACAGTCTTCCTACCTGCTAGTGCTGCTATCGTTAAAAAAGCTAAGAACATGGAAAATGCCAAGAAATTTATCGATTTCATCATCTCTCAAGAAGTACAAGATACACTTGGTACAACCACTACTAACCGTCCTGTTCGTAAAAATGCTAAAACAAGTGAAAATATGAAACCAATTGACAAAATCAAAACACTCACTGAAGATTATGATTATGTCATCAAGAATAAATCAGATATTGTTAAGAAATACAACGAAGTCTTTACAGATATCCAATCTAAACAGTAAAAGAGGTTCACTATGAGTGAGATCAAAATTATTAACGCCAAAAAAATCTACCACAATGTCCCTGTTATTGAGAATTTGAACATTACAATTCCAAAAGGAAGTCTCTTTACCCTTCTTGGGCCTTCAGGGTGTGGGAAAACGACCCTTCTTCGTATGATTGCAGGTTTCAACAGTATCGAAGGTGGAGAATTTTACTTCGATGATACAAAAATCAATAATATGGAACCCAGCAAACGCAATATTGGCATGGTTTTTCAAAACTACGCTATTTTCCCACATTTGACTGTCCGAGATAATGTCGCTTTTGGTCTCAAGCAAAAGAAGGTTCCAAAAGAAGAATTGATCCAACAGACCAACAAGTATCTTGAACTCATGCAAATTGCTCAATATGCGGATCGGAAGCCCGATAAACTCAGTGGTGGACAACAACAACGTGTCGCCTTGGCACGTGCCTTAGCGGTTAATCCAAGTGTTCTCCTCATGGACGAGCCACTTAGTAACCTAGATGCCAAACTTCGCTTGGATATGCGTCAAGCCATTCGAGAAATCCAACACGAAGTAGGAATTACAACCGTTTATGTAACCCACGACCAAGAAGAAGCGATGGCTATTTCAGATCAAATTGCTGTTATGAAAGATGGGGTGATTCAACAAATCGGCCGACCAAAAGAACTCTATCATAAACCAGCTAATGAGTTTGTAGCAACCTTTATCGGACGCACAAATATCATCCCTGCCACTCTTGAAAAACGGAGCGACGGTGCTTATATCGTCTTTTCAGATGGCTATGCTCTTCGAATGCCAGCTCTTGATCAGGCTGAGGAGCAAGCCATTCATGTAAGTATTCGTCCTGAAGAGTTTATCAAAGATGAATCTGGAGATATTGAAGGAACTATTAGCGATAGCGTCTATCTTGGACTGAATACTGAATACTTCATCGAGACAGGCTTTGCCTCAAAAATTCAAGTTAGCGAAGAATCAACTTTTGAAGAAGATCTACAAAAAGGCGATCGTATTCGTCTACGAATCAATACTCAAAAATTAAACGTCTTTTCTGCAGATGGTTCGCAAAACCTGATAAAAGGAGTCAACCATGGAACGTAAAAAACTAAATATTTGGACAGCCTCCTCTTTCTTCATCTTTCTTACCTATCTTGTCTTTCTCGTTTATCCTATCGTTACCGTGCTCAAGCAAGCACTTATACATGAAGGACAATTTTCACTAGCTAATTTTGTCACTTTCTTTAGCAAAGCCTACTACTCTGAGACACTTGTCAACAGTTTCAAGGTTTCCATTACCGCTACTGTCACTTCCTTAGTTGTAGGAACCCTATTAGCTTATCTCTTCTCTATGTATGACTTCAAGGGGAAGAAATTTCTACAAATATTGATTATCATTGCTTCCATGTCAGCTCCTTTCGTGGGAGCCTACTCCTGGATTCTCTTGCTGGGACGAAATGGGGTCATTACTAAATTCCTGACAAATACCCTTCATCTTCCAGCTATCGATATTTATGGATTCAAAGGAATTGTACTTGTCTTTACACTGCAACTATTCCCACTGGTATTTCTATACGTTGCTGGAACAATGAAAAGCATTGACAATTCCCTACTTGAAGCCGCTGAAAGCATGGGGTCCTTCGGATTTAAGCGTATCGTAACGGTTGTTTTACCTCTCCTTGTTCCAACCTTACTAGCTGCTGCCCTGCTTGTATTTATGAGAGCATTCTCAGACTTTGGAACGCCTATGTTGATTGGCGAAGGATATCGGACTTTCCCTGTCCTGATTTATACCCAATTCATTAGCGAGGTTGGAGGAAATTCTGCTTTTGCATCTGCTTTAGCCATTATGGCGATTATCATTGCCTTGGCGATTTTCCTTATCCAAAAATACATTGCAAACCGCTACAGTTTCAGCATGAATTCGCTCCATCCAATTGAGCCTAAAAAAACTACAAAAGGAAAAATGGCTGCCATTTATGCAACAGTCTACGGAATTATCTTTATCTCTGTTTTACCTCAAATCTACTTGATTTATACCTCTTTCCTAAAAACATCAGGTATGGTATTTGTCAAAGGCTATTCTCTAAACAGTTACAAGGTAGCTTTCAATCGTATGGGATCTGCTATTTTCAATACTATTCGTATCCCTTTGATTGCCTTAGTCCTAGTTGTCCTTTTCGCAACATTTATCTCCTACCTAGCTGTTAGAAAACGGAATTTGTTTACAAACTTAATTGACAGCCTCAGTATGGTCCCTTATATTGTACCAGGAACCGTTCTAGGGATTGCCTTCATTTCTTCCTTCAATACTGGCCTATTTGGAAGTGGATTTCTTATGATTACAGGAACTGCTTTCATCTTGATTATGTCCCTATCTGTCAGAAGATTACCTTATACTATTCGCTCATCTGTTGCTAGCTTGCAACAAATAGCCCCAAGTATTGAAGAAGCCGCTGAAAGCTTAGGAAGTAGTCGTCTCAATACCTTTGCTAAGATTACAACTCCAATGATGCTATCTGGTATCATTTCTGGAGCCATCCTATCTTGGGTCACAATGATTTCAGAGCTCTCCACTTCTATCCTCCTCTACAATGTCAAAACAAGAACAATGACTGTAGCCATTTATACAGAGGTTCTCAGAGGAAATTACGGTGTAGCCGCAGCCTTGTCAACTATCTTGACTATTCTAACAGTAGCTTCCTTGCTCTTGTTTATGAAAATCTCTAAAAGCAATAGCATTACACTTTAGTTTCCCCATCAAAAACAGCCGAAAGGATTACCCTCGGCTGTTTTTTCTTGTCTTGATATTCTTATCAAATCCCTAGTTCAGAGCAAGCAAGTCTAGACTGATTAAATAGAGGATTCCTCCATCTTCTCACGTCCTAGTTCCCGGTAACTACGGTCGCCGACAACTTCTACGCTAAACTGGCCGTCCTCATATTCAAGGATCGTTACGCTACCATTATCTAGCCCATGAGGATGCATGCCATTGATCAGATAAACAATGGTTCCAATGGTCATTCCGTGGCTGACAACGAGGGCATTGCCCCCACCTTGTTCTTCCATTTCTTTGGCAATCGCTTCAAAGCCTTCCTTAATTCGGCCACTGAGTTTTTCCCATCCTTCAGCCCAACCAGCTGTGTCAACCTCTACCAAGCCCTCAGCCAGTTCAGCATAAGACAATTGGTGAACATGGTCCACATTAAAGATACGAGGAATAATACCCATAAAAAGATCGCCATCGTAAGCTCCATCAAAGCTTCCAAAACACCATTCTCTGATACGCTTGTCCATGCGATAAGGGATTTTCCCCTGCAAGCCAAGTTTTTCAAGAATGATTCCCATGGTCTGAATGGTGCGCCCAGAATCACTGGAATAAGCGCGCTCAAACTGTAGACCAGATTCTCGCAAGCCAATCCCTAATTCTTGAATTCCTCGCTCACCTTCAGCCGTTAAGGGAGTATCGCTCCAGCCTTGCGCGCGACCAATCGTGTTAAACATGGTCTTGCCATGACGTACCAAATACAATCGTACTTTTACCATTTTTCGTCCTCCGTTTGCTTCTATTATATCATGGATGATAAAACAAAAGCCACCCATACAGGCGACTTTTGCAGGAGATTATTATGAAAAAGTTTAGGAGTTCTATTAAATAAAGATATTAGATGAAAATCAAATTCAAACTAAATCAGTGTTATCTGTTTCAAATAATATTAGGAGGTCTTTATTTAATGATTATAGTATACACAGCTAATCTTAAATAGAACTTAAAATTTCTCCTATTTTCTTAATTTTTAAAACTATGAATTGGTGCTGGGATTTGTCCTCCACGAGAGATGAAATCAACAGACGAAGCTCCATTTACTTTCATAACAGGTGCAGTTCCTAATAGGCCACCAAACTCAATCATATCGCCTTCTTTTCCTTTTGGAATGATACGAACAGCTGTTGTTTTCATGTTAATGACACCAATTGCAGCCTCATCCGCAATCATAGCCGCAATGGTTTCAACAGGTGTATCTTCTGGGATGGCAATCATATCCAAACCAACAGAACAGATAGCCGTCATAGCTTCTAGTTTTTCCAAATTAAGAGAGCCATTTTGCACTGCAGCAATCATTCCCTCATCCTCGGAAACAGGAATAAAGGCACCAGACAAACCACCGACTTGGTTGCAGGCCATCACTCCACCCTTTTTAACTTGGTCATTCAAGAGAGCCAAGGCAGCCGTCGTTCCATGCGTACCAACTGTTTCTAGCCCCATTTCTTCAAGGACACGTGCAACAGAATCTCCAACCGCAGGAGTTGGCGCCAAACTCAAGTCCACAATACCAAACTCCACACCCAGTCTCTCACTGGCCATTTGACCAACCAATTGACCGATCCGAGTGATTTTAAAGGCAGTCTTCTTGACCGTTTCTGCTACTACATCAAAGCTCTCTCCACGAACTTTTTCCAGGGCACGTTTCACCACACCAGGACCAGAAACTCCGACATTGATGATAACATCTGCCTCCCCAACACCATGGAAGGCACCCGCCATAAATGGATTGTCCTCAACAGCATTAGCGAATACAACCAACTTAGCTGCCCCCATATCAGATAGAGTTGCCGTTTCCTTGATAACACGTCCCATATCTGCGACAGCCGTCATATTGATACCAGACTTGGTTGAGCCGATATTGACTGACGAGCATACCTTGTCCGTTTCAGCCAAAGCACGAGGAATAGAATTGATGAGAATCTCATCTCCCTTTTGATAACCTTTTTGTACCAAGGCAGAGAAACCACCAATAAAGTCCACTCCAATCTCTTTCGCAGCCTTATCAAGCGCTTTTGCCAGAACCACGTAGTCCGTCGCATCTGTCGCTGCTCCAATCAGAGAAATAGGAGTCACCGATACACGCTTATTAACGATAGGGATTCCCAACTCAGCCGCAATTTCATCACCAACAGCCACTAAATTAGCGGCCTTGCTCGTAATCTTTCGATAAATTTTCTCTGCAGCACGATTGATATCTGGATCGATACAGTCCAGAAGGGAAATCCCCATGGTAATAGTTCTGATATCGAAGTTTTGCTCCTCAATCATAGCAATGGTTTCAGTAACTTGTCTAATATCCATGATAACCTCCTAGATATTATACATAGCTTCGAAAATCGCTGCACTCTGAATATTGATTTTCACATTCAAAGTTTGCCCAAAAGCTTCAAATTCATTACGAAGATAGGTAAAATCTTGCTTTTCATCGCTAGAGACGACAGCCATCATCGTAAAATATTCATCCAAAACAGTTTGAGAAATATCGTCTATGTTCAAACCCAATTCTGCAATTTTACTAGAAACACCTGCAACAATTCCAGATTTATCTTTACCAACAACAGTTATAATCGCTTTCATAAGCAAACTCCAATTCTTCTTTTAATAGGAAACCTGAACATTAAACAGGATTCTTTTCAATTAGTATAGCATAATTCTAACGAAAATACTCAAAAACGCCTGCTTACGAAGTTGTTCTTAAGAAAAAACAATTTCGTAAACAAGCGTCTACTATCCCAACTTATGATGAGTGTTCCCGCTAGGACCGAAATCCTAGCGGTAGACCAGAGCTAGACTAAGAGCACAAGACTCCATCATCATAACACTCAACAAAATTGATGATTTTATACTAATTCGATGATCGCCATTGGTGCTGCATCACCACGACGTGGTTCAGTTTTAAGGATACGAGTGTATCCACCGTTACGTTCAGCATAACGAGGTGCGATTTCTGAGAACAATTTTTGAAGTGCTGTAGTAGAAGTGTACTTGTCAGTTGCTTCATCATAGTTTTCAGATGCGATTTCATTACGTACGAAAGCAGCTGCTTGACGACGTGCATGCAAATCACCACGTTTACCTAGAGTAATCATTTTTTCAACAGTTTTACGGATTTCTTTAGCACGAGCTTCAGTTGTCACGATTGATTCGTTGATCAAAAGGTCAGTTGTCAAATCGCGAAGCATTGCTTTACGTTGTGAGCTAGTGCGTCCTAGTTTACGGTAAGCCATGTATTCCTCCTTTATTTATCTTTTAATCCAAGACCCAAATCAATGAGTTTGAGTTTCACTTCTTCCAAACTCTTGCGTCCAAGATTTCGTACTTTCATCATCTCTGCTTCAGATTTTTCTGTCAAATCATGCACAGTATTGATACCGGCACGTTTCAAACAGTTGTATGAACGCACAGACAAGTCCAGTTCCTCAATCGTACGATCCAAAATACGGTCGTCAGATTCAGTATCAGCTTCTTTCATCACTTCAGTTGACTTAGCAATCTCAGTAAGATTTGTAAACAAATCAAGATGTTCTGTCAAAATACGTGCTGAAAGCCCTAAAGCATCTTCTGGAATAATTGTTCCATTTGTCAAGATTTCAAGGGTTAGTTTGTCAAATCCATCATTGCTACCTACACGAGCAGGTTCCACTTGATAGTTGACTTTTGTAACTGGTGTATAAATAGAATCTACAGCAAGTGTTCCAACTGGTGCATTATCTTTTTTATTTTCATCAGCAGGTACATATCCACGACCACTGTTAACAGTCATAGTCGCTTTTAGGGAAGAACCTTCACCGATTGTAAAGAGATAATGATCTGGATTTACAATTTCAATATCGCTATCTGTCAAAATGTCACCAGCTGTTACTTCAGCAGGACCTTCAACATCCAGTTCGATGATTTTTTCGTCTTCAACGTACGATTTCACTGCAATTCCTTTAATGTTCAGAATGATTTGCATCACGTCTTCACGAACACCTGGAACTGTGTCAAACTCATGTAACACACCATCAATGTTGATAGATGTCACAGCTGCTCCTGGTAGAGAAGCTAGAAGTACACGACGAAGAGAGTTACCAAGAGTTGTACCGTAGCCACGTTCAAGTGGTTCGATTACAAACTTGCCATAATCTTTATTTTCATCAATTTTTGTTATATTTGGTTTTTCAAACTCGATCATTTAGTTACTCCCTCTTAAACGAAAAGCAGTGTAATGCGATGATTATACACGGCGACGTTTTGGAGGACGAGCACCATTGTGTGGCACTGGAGTCACATCACGAATTGCTGTTACTTCAAGACCAGCGGCAGCAAGCGCACGAATAGCTGACTCACGACCAGAACCTGGACCTTTTACAGTAACTTCAACTGATTTAAGACCGTGTTCTTGTGCAGATTTAGCAGCAGCTTCAGAAGCCATTTGAGCAGCGAATGGTGTAGATTTACGAGAACCTTTGAAACCAAGAGCACCAGCTGATGACCAAGCAATTGCATTACCATGCACATCAGTAATCATAACAATAGTGTTATTAAATGTAGCGTGAATATGAGCAATACCAGATTCGATATTTTTTTTCACACGACGTTTACGTGTTGGTTTAGCCAAGACTTTTACCTCCTATATTATTTTTTCTTACCAGCAATCGCAACAGCTTTACCTTTACGAGTGCGAGCGTTGTTTTTAGTATTTTGTCCACGGACAGGAAGTCCACGACGGTGACGGATACCACGGTATGAACCGATTTCCATCAAACGTTTGATGTTCAAGTTTACTTCACGACGAAGGTCACCTTCAACTTTGATTGCATCCACTTCACGACGGATAGCATCTTCTTGATCTGATGTAAGATCACGTACACGAACATCTTCTGAGATTCCAGCAGCAGCCAAAATTTTCTTAGATGTTGCAAGTCCGATACCATAAACATAAGTCAATGAGATTACTACACGTTTGTCATTTGGAATGTCAACTCCAGCAATACGAGCCATGTTTTCTCCTTTCTATCTTATCCTTGACGTTGTTTGTGTTTTGGATTTGCTGGGCAAATTACCATAACACGACCATTACGACGAATAACTTTACAGTATTCGCAAATTGGTTTGACCGATGGTCTTACTTTCATTTCTTATCCCTCCAAGTTTTTCGATTATTTAAAGCGGTAAGTGATACGTCCACGTGTCAAGTCATATGGACTCATTTCGACAGTAACACGATCTCCCGCTAAAATACGAATATAGTTTTTACGAATTTTACCAGAAACTGTTGCTAAAATCTGATGTCCATTTTCAAGTTCAACCGTAAACATTGCATTCGGCATTGTATCAACTACTTTGCCTTCAACTTCAATCACATCGTCTTTTGCCACGCAAAAGCACCTCCATAAATTTCGATTCGATGCCTCTAGACACAGAGACAACAATTATAAGTCAGACTATCTCAGTATAACATTTGTAGCGGATTTTTGCAAGTGTGAAAAACGCTTTATTTCAAATTTGTCAATACTTTTTCGATATCTGAGAAGACATCATTGATATCTTGATTACCTTCGATGTCATGAACCAAACCTTTGGCACGGTAGTGAGCAATGATTGGTTCCCCTTGAGCAATATTCACATCCAAACGACGTTTGACTGTCTCAGGCTTATCATCTTCACGTTGGTAGTAATCTTCTTCTTTATAGTCAACTGGTGGGTTAAAGACCTTGTGGAAAGTTTCTCCAGTTACGCGGTGGATGATACGGCCACTCAAACGTTCCAAGAGGCTGTCTGGATTCACTTCGATGTTGATAACACCTTCCAGTTCGATGCCAAGTTCAGCCAATGTTTTGTCCAAGGCATGAGCTTGTTCGATTGTACGTGGGTAACCATCCAATAAGAATCCTGTTTCTTTAATATCATCTTGTGAAAGACGTTCTTTTACGATTCCATTTGTAACTTCATCAGGAACCAATTCACCCTTGTCAATGTATGACTTAGCAAGAACACCCATTTCAGTTTGATTTGCTATTGCAGCGCGGAACATATCACCTGTTGAGATATGTGCAACATGGAATTGTTCTACGATTTTTGCTGCTTGAGTTCCCTTACCTGCACCAGGTAAGCCCATAATCAAAAGATTCATGATCTGATCTCCTTATTTTATTTTTAAATAGAAGCAAAAAGTCTTTTCACCCCTATTTAAAAACAAAATAGAAGAGGGGAGACCAAACTCTCACTAATGTTAGAGTTAAACCTCCACTCCCTCAGCATTTACTGCTTCATACTCAATGAAAATCAAAGAGCAAACTAGGAAGCTAGCCGCAGGTTGCTCAAAGCACTGCTTTGAGGTTGCAGATAAAGCTGACGTGGTTTGAATTTGATTTTCGAAGAGTATCAGTAAATACTTTTATTCTGTTCTATCCATGAAACCAACATACTTACGTTTCAATAGGTAACCTTCCAATTGCTTGATTCCTTCGATACCTGTAGAGATAATGATCAAGAGACTTGTTCCACCAAAGGCAACAACATCAGAAAGACCAAATACATCTTTAGCTGCAATCGGCAAAATGGAAATCACACCAAGGAAGAGGGAACCAACCGTTGCAAGACGACGAAGAAGTTTAGACATATATTCTTCTGTACCTTTACCAGGACGAACTCCATGGATATAGGCACCGCTCTTTTGTAGGTTCTCTGCCGCTTTTTCAGGATTAATCTGTACAAACGTATAGAAGAATGTAAAGAGAATAATCAATAAAGCATACATAGCAATACCAGTTGGAGAAGTGGTTGCCAACATCTCTTGTGCTACCCTTACCCAAGCCCAATCATGACCTGTGGCGCTCAAAAACTGAAGAATCGCCGCAGGCGCTGCAGTAATGGAACTGGCAAAGATAACAGGGATAACTCCAGCAGGGTTTACCTTCAATGGAAGGTAAGAGCTAGATGGAGCACCTTGTGCAACCTTAGTATATTGGATTGGAATTTTGTATTCTGCTTGTTGAACATAAGTTGTAAAGTAAATGATCAACAATACAGTAATAATCAAAATGATTACGAAAATGATAGATGAAGTGATCCGGCTACTTGGGACGTTCACAAAGTAGTCCACATAGATGCCCTGAATCATCTCTGGAATTGAGGCAACAATCCCGGCAAAGATAATCATAGAAACACCATTTCCGTATCCCTTATCTGTAATTTGCTCTCCCAACCAAGTGACAATCATACTACCAGCTGTTAAGATGATACCAATCGTCAGAAAAACTTGGGGAGTTAAAGCAGTTTTAATCAATTGAGCTCCAGCCAAGGTATTAAAACCAGCTGTAATCCCGATAGATTGCACAAAGGCTAGACCAAGGGCAATATAACGAGTAGCTTGGTTCAATTTTCTTCGACCTACTTCCCCTTGTTTTCCCCACTCTACAAATTTCGGTAAAATATCCATTTGTAAGAGTTGGACAACGATAGAAGCAGTAATATAGGGACTAACTCCTAGGGCAAAAATCGAAAAGTTTTTTAGGGCATTCCCCGACACCAAGCTCAACATGTTTAAGAAGGATAATCCACTTAAAGCATTCAAGCTATTGGCATTCACACCAGGAACTGTAATGCTAGTTCCGATACGAAAGACCAAAACGATAAAAATTGTAAATAAAATTTTTGATCGAACCTGCTTGACTTTAAGAGCTTCTCTTAATAATTTAAAAAACATAGGTCACCTCTCTTAGATGACTTCTACTGAACCACCTTTAGCAGTGATAGCTTCTTCAGCTGATTTAGAGAATTTAGCTGCTTTCACAGTCAATTTCTTAATCAACTCACCGTTACCAAGAATTTTAATACCTGACTTTTCAGCTTTAACAATTCCTGCTTCGATAAGAACAACTGGAGTTACTTCAGCACCATCTTCAAAGACGTTCAATTGGTCAAGGTTCACAATTGCGTATTCTTTAGCGTTGATGTTAGTGAATCCACGTTTTGGAAGACGACGGAACAATGGAGTTTGTCCACCTTCAAAACCAAGGCGAACTCCGCCGCCGCTACGAGCTTTTTGACCTTTTTGACCACGACCAGATGTTTTACCGTTACCTGATGAAGTACCACGACCAACGCGGTTACGTACTTTACGAGAACCTTCTGCAGGTTTCAATTCATGAAGTTTCATTTTTATTTTCTCCTCTTTTGTAAAATGCTAGCGCCGATAAGGGAGAAAAGGTTGTCTCCCCCATCAACTCGCCTATACGACGTCATCATAGATGACTATATCTAGTTTTAGGGGATGGTATAGTGCACATCCCCTAAAAATTCATTAGTTTACTTCTTCAACTGTTACCAAGTGAGATACTGCAGTGATCATACCACGGATAGCAGCGTTATCTTCTTTAATAACAGAGCTGTTCAATTTGCCAAGTCCAAGTGCTACAACAGTTTTACGTTGTGATGGAATGCGTCCGATTGGAGACTTAGTCAAAGTAATTTTAATTTGAGCCATTTTATCCCCTTTCTTATGCCAAATCAGAAACTGAAATACCACGAAGGGCAGCAACTTCTTCAGCGCGTTTCAATTGTTTCAAACCTTCAACAGTTGCACGAACAATGTTGATTGGAGTGTTAGAACCAAGTGATTTAGATGTAATATCTGCCACACCTGCCAATTCCACAACGGCACGAACTGCACCACCAGCGGCAACTCCAGAACCTTCTACAGCAGGTTTCAACAATACTTTAGCTCCACCGAATTCTGAAAGAACTTCGTGTGGGATTGTTGTTCCAACCATAGGAACTTCGATCAAGTTTTTCTTAGCATCATCTACTGCTTTACGGATTGCTTCTGGAACTTCTTGAGCTTTACCAGTACCAAATCCTACGCGACCGTTGTGGTCACCAACAACAACAAGAGCTGCGAAACGAAGACGACGTCCACCTTTAACAACTTTTGTAACACGATTGACAGCAACTACGCGTTCTTCTAATTCAACTGCATTGTCTTTAAATGCCATTTTCTAGTGTCCTCCTATTAGAATTTCAATCCGTTTTCACGAGCTGCATCAGCCAAAGCTTTCACACGTCCGTGATATAGATATCCACCGCGGTCGAACACCACTTCTGAAATACCTTTAGCGTTTGCACGTTCTGCAACGAGTTTACCGACAGCAACAGCTTGTTCAGTTTTAGTTCCTTTTGAAACTTCTTTGTCAAGAGTTGAAGCACTTGCGAGCGTTACACCCGCTACGTCATCAATCACTTGAGCGTAGATGCCTGTATTAGAACGGAATACGTTCAAACGTGGGCGATCAGCAGTTCCAGAGAGTTTTCCGCGAACGCGACGGTGGCGTTTTTGGCGGAGTTTGTTTTTATCTGGTTTTGAAATCACAGTTTTCACCTCTTTAGTTTTAAATCGTGTGCTATGCACAAAGTTGGAAAATAGGTTGGTGGTTGAGAATCAACCACTCAACATTATTTACCTGTTTTACCTTCTTTACGGCGAACGAATTCACCAACGTAACGGATACCTTTACCTTTATATGGTTCTGGTGAACGAAGGCTACGTACGTAAGCAGCTGTTTGTCCAACTACTTCTTTTGAAATTCCGCTAACAACGATTGTTGTTGGGTTTGGAAGTTCAAAAGTAATTCCTTCTGGAGCTTCAACTTCGTCTGGGTGAGATTTACCAACAGCCAAAACAAGTTTAGATCCTTGAAGTTGTGCACGGTAACCAACCCCACGCATTTCAAGTTCTTTCTTGAATCCTTCTGATACACCAACAACCATGTTGTTCAAAAGGGCACGAGTAGTTCCGTGGATAGTTTTCATTTCTTTTGAATCGTTTGGACGGTGAAGGGTTACTTCAGTACCTTCCACACGGATTTCAATATCTTTTGAGAACTCACGAGTAAGTTCTCCTTTAGGTCCTTTTACAGTTACAAGGTTGTCATTGTTAGTGAGTTCAACACCAGCAGGCAACACGATAACTTTATTACCAATACGTGACATGTTTATTTTCTCCTGTTAAATTGTCAGGCCAGAACGGCCAGTTTTCACGGGGTTCAGATACTTATTTAGTTCAAGAGCTGAACTGAACACGCTCTAACGAGCTTTGTATCTTGATTTGAGTTCGAGCTAAGAATTTGGTGAAAAAGATAAGTTTGTCTTGGAGCATCGCTCCTGCTACAAACTTCCTATTTTCACTGCATTCTTTTAACGCTCTCACATCATCAATTACCAAACGTAAGCGATAACCTCACCACCAACATTCTTTTGGCGTGCTTCTTTATCAGTAAGCAAACCTTCAGAAGTTGAAAGGATAGCAATTCCAAGTCCGTTAAGAACTTTTGGAAGGTCTTCACGTTTTTTGTAGACACGAAGTCCTGGTTTAGAAATACGTTTCAAGTTAGTGATAACTTTTTCACCGTTTGGTCCGTATTTAAGAAATACACGGATGATGCCTTGTTTGTCATCTTCGATGATTTCAACGTTTTTTACAAAACCTTCGCGTTTAAGGATTTCAGCAATCCCTTTTTTGATGTTTGATGCAGGTACTTCAAGTACTTCGTGTTTAGCTTGGTTAGCGTTACGAATACGAGTTAGGAAGTCTGCGATTGGGTCAGTCATAACCATTTTGTTTTTCTCCTCTTACTAGTAGTTTGCAAGTTGCACTTGCTAGTTAATACATGATACAAAGAGCGTAACAGCAAGAGCAAAAATAGGCAATTTGATGCAGGAGCGATGCTCCAAAGAAAATTGGTCTTTTTTTGCCAAAGCTGTAGCTCGTGTTCAAATTGGCTAGCCCAACTGAACCCGGGCTAAACTCTGTGTGAAAAAGATAAACTTTCCTAGAAACCTCAGTTTCTTCGTCAAGTTTCCTATTTTCACTTAGAGTTTTGACGCCCTTGATATCTTAAATTACCAAGATGCTTTTGTTACACCAGGAATTTGACCTTTATGCGCAAGTTCGCGAAAAGCGATACGACTCAGACCAAATTTGCGGTAAACTGAATGTGGGCGCCCCGTAACTCTACAACGATTATGTAAACGAGTCGGTGAGGCGTTGCGAGGTAATTTAGATAAACCTTCATAGTCCCCTGCTGCCTTTAATGCAGCACGTTTTTCAGCATAACGGTCAACAATTTTTTGGCGTTTAGCCTCTCTAGCTACCATTGATTTTTTAGCCATTAGATTTACCTCCTATATTATTTTGCAAAAGGCATTCCAAGGCCTGTAAGCAATGCACGTGACTCTTCGTCAGTGTTAGCAGTTGTTACGATAACAATGTCAAGACCACGAGTTTTGTCAACGTCATCGAAGTTGATTTCTGGGAAAATCAATTGTTCTTTCACACCAAGTGTATAGTTTCCGCGTCCATCAAATGATTTTGTTGGAACACCGTGGAAGTCACGTACACGTGGAAGTGAAACTGAAACCAATTTATCCAAGAATTCGTACATCCGTTCACCACGAAGGGTAACTTTTGCACCGATCGCAACACCTTCACGAAGACGGAAGCCGGCGATTGATTTTTTAGCTTTAGTGATAAGTGGTTTTTGACCTGAGATAAGTGCCAATTCTTCAGCAGCTTTTTCAAGGCTTTTAGCGTTTGATACAGCTTCACCAACACCCATGTTCAAAACGATCTTATCTACTTTAGGCACAGCCATCACTGATGAGTAGTTGAATTGTTCTGTCAAAGCAGGAACTACTTCATTAAGATATTTTTCTTTTAAACGATTTGCCATTATACTTCTCCTTTCCTTCGTGATTAATCAAGCACTTCGCCTGATTTTTTGTTGTAGCGAACTTTTTTACCGTCTACAAATTTGTAACCAACACGACCAGCTACACCATTTTTGTCCAAAACTTGAACGTTTGATACATGGATAGCTGCTTCTTTCTCGATGATACCACCTTGAGGAAGCTCGTTAGTTGGACGTTGGTGTTTCTTAACGATGTTAACACCTTCAACGATAACTTTGTTTACTTTTGGAAGGGCAGTAAGGACAACAGCTTCTGTTCCCTTATCTTTACCAGCGATTACGCGAACTTTGTCGCCTTTTTTTACAAACATTAGGTTTCTCCTTGATTTTTCTTACGCCCATAAGGGCACCCTAGCTTGAAGCTAGGGGACTAGTTTGTTTGTTTTTGCTCTTCGAAAATCAAAGCAATCCTTCGTCAGTTTCAACTCACCTAACTTAAGTTATGCTTTCGTTTTACTTCCTAGACTTGTTTTAATTTTCTTTGAGCAACCAATTAAAGTACTTCTGGAGCAAGTGACACGATCTTCATGAAGCCACCTTCACGCAATTCACGTGCAACTGGGCCAAAGATACGTGTTCCGCGAGGAGTTTTGTCTTCACGGATGATAACTGCTGCGTTTTCGTCAAATTTGATGTATGAACCATCAGCACGACGAGCACCTGATTTAGTACGAACGATAACTGCTTTAACAACGTCACCTTTTTTAACCGCACCACCAGGAGTAGCTTGTTTTACAGATGCCACGATAACATCACCGATGTTTGCAAATTTACGTCCTGAACCACCAAGAACTTTGATAGTCAAGATTTCGCGAGCACCGCTGTTGTCTGCGACTTTCAAACGAGTTTCTGTTTGAATCATTTCAGTTTTCTCCTTTCAGGTTTGATTAGATGATGACCGCTTCTTCAACAACTTCTACAAGACGGAAACGTTTTGTAGCTGAAAGCGGGCGAGTTTCCATGATACGTACGATATCGCCTTCTTTGGCAACATTGTTTTCATCATGAGCTTTATATTTTTTAGAGTAGTTAATACGTTTACCATAGACTGGGTGGTTACGTTTTGTTTCAACTACAACTGTGATTGTCTTGTCCATTTTGTCAGATACAACACGTCCAACAAGAACTTTACGATTATTGCGTTCCATTGAAATTTCTCCTTCCCTAGTCTATTATTTCGCTTCAGATTGAACTGTTTTGATACGAGCGATTTGTTTTTTAACTTCTTTCAAGCGAGCTGTTTGTTCCAATTGACCAGTAGCAGCTTGGAAACGAAGTTCAAACAATTCTTTTTTCAATTCGTTTTCGCGCTTCGCGAGTTCTTCTTGAGAAAGACCACGAAGTTCTTTAACAAATTCTTTTACTTCATTAAGTTTCATGCCTTCTCCTTATTCTGCTTCACGTTTTACGAATTTACATTTAACTGGCAATTTGTGGCTAGCAAGTCGAAGCGCTTCACGTGCAATCTCTTCAGATACACCAGCGATTTCGAACATCACTTTACCACGTTTAACTGGTGCTACCCAACCTTCAGGTGCCCCTTTACCAGATCCCATACGCACACCGATAGCTTTAGCAGTGTATGATTTGTGTGGGAAGATTTTAATCCAAACTTTACCACCACGTTTCATGTAACGAGTCATGGCGATACGAGCAGCTTCGATTTGGCGGTTAGTGATCCAGTGGCTAGTTGTAGCTTGAAGACCGTATTCACCGAATGCTACTTCTTTTCCACCTTTTGCTTCACCGCGCATTTTTCCACGGAACTCACGACGGTGTTTAACACGTTTAGGTACTAACATTGGTTATTTACCTCCTTTAGTGTTTTTACGAGCTGGAAGAACTTCACCACGGTAGATCCATACTTTAACACCAAGTTTACCGTATGTAGTATCTGCTTCTTCCCAAGCGTAATCGATATCTGCACGAAGTGTGTGAAGCGGAACAGTTCCTTCAGAGTATCCTTCAGCACGGGCGATATCTGCACCGTTCAAACGACCTGATACTTGAGTTTTGATTCCTTTAGCTCCAGCACGCATTGCACGTTGGATTGCTTGTTTTTGTGCACGACGGAAAGCAACACGTTGCTCCAATTGACGAGCAATTCCTTCACCTACAAGGTGAGCATCCAAATCAGGTTGTTTGATTTCGATGATGTTGATGTGTACTTGTTTTCCAGTCAATTTGTTAAGTTTTGCACGGAGTGCATCAACGTTAGCACCACCTTTACCGATAACCATACCTGGTTTAGCAGTGTGAAGTGAAACGTTAACTTTGTTTACTGCGCGTTCGATTTCAATAGTTGAAACTGCTGCGTCAGCAAGTTCTTTTTGAACGAATTTACGGATTGCAAGATCTTCATGAAGGTAATCCGCGTATTCTTTTTCAGCATACCATTTGGCATCCCAATCACGGATGATGCCGACACGCATACCAATTGGATGTACTTTTTGACCCACGATTTTACCTCCTTATTTTTCTGCAACAGCTACAGTGATGTGAGCTGTACGTTTGTTGATTGGTGAAGCTGAACCTTTCGCACGTGGACGGAAACGTTTCATAGTTGGTCCTTCGTTTGCGAATGCTTCAGATACTACCAAATTAGCTTTATCCAAACCAAAGTTGTTTTCAGCGTTAGCTACAGCTGAGTTCAAAACTTTCAAGATGATTTCAGCAGCTTTGTTTGGAGTGAATGTCAAGATTGCGATTGCATCGGCTACGCTTTTACCACGGATGTTATCAAGAACAAGACGTGATTTACGAGGTGAAACACGTACTGTACGAGCCATTGCTTTAGCTGAAGTAATTTCTGCCATTTATGTTCTCCTTATTTTCTACGTGTTTTCTTGTCGTCTGCAGCGTGACCTTTGTAAGTACGAGTTGGTGCAAATTCACCAAGTTTGTGACCTACCATGTCTTCTTGGATGTAAACAGGTACGTGTTTACGTCCGTCATAAACTGCAATAGTGTAACCAATGAAACTTGGGAAGATCGTTGAACGACGTGACCAAGTTTTAATAACTTTTTTCTTTTCGTCGTTAGCTTGAGCTTCAACTTTTTTCATCAAATGCTCATCGACGAAAGGTCCTTTTTTAAGACTGCGTCCCATTTTTATATTTTCTCCTTTAAATGTTGTACCACAGCGGCTTGCGCTCACATGGAGCGCTACCGAGCTGGCGGATTTACTAGTTGCTTAAGCGACTAGTTTAATATTATTTCTCGTTGCGACGACGAACGATAAGTTTGTCAGATTTCGCTTTCTTATTACGAGTTTTAAGACCAAGAGCAGGTTTGCCCCATGGAGTAGATGGTGCTTTACGACCAACTGGTGCTTTACCTTCACCACCACCGTGTGGGTGATCGTTAGGGTTCATTACAGAACCACGAACTGTTGGGCGGATACCTTTCCAACGGCTACGTCCCGCTTTACCAAGGTTTACAAGTCCGTGTTGTTCGTTTCCGACAACACCAACTGTAGCACGGCAAGTTCCAAGAATCATACGAACTTCACCTGATTGAAGACGAACAAGAACGTATTTACCTTCTTGACCCAATACTTGAGCAGATGCTCCAGCAGCACGTACCAATTCACCACCACGACCTGGTTTCAATTCGATGTTGTGGATCAAAGTACCAACTGGGATGTTAGCAAGTGGAAGAGCGTTTCCGACTTTGATATCTGCTTCTGGACCTGAAACGATACGTTGACCTACTTCAAGACCTTTTGGAGCGATGATGTATGCTTTCACACCGTCAGTGTAGTGTACAAGAGCGATGTTTGCAGAACGGTTTGGATCGTACTCGATTGTTTTAACAACCGCTTCAACGTTGTCTTTGTTACGTTTGAAGTCAACCAAACGGTAGAAACGTTTGTGTCCACCACCTTGGTGACGAACAGTGATACGACCGTTGTTGTTACGACCAGCCTTGCTCTTCAATGCAACAAGCAATGATTTTTCAGGAGTGCTTGTTGTGATTTCAGCGAAATCCAAAGAAGTCATATTACGGCGACCGTTTGTTGTTGGTTTATAAACACGAATTCCCACGATATTTCCTCCTTAGATTATTCAGCTTCAGCAGCAAACAACTCGATTGCTTTTGAATCAGCTGTAAGTGTGATGATAGCTTTTTTAGTTTTGTTAGTAAAACCAGTGTAACGTCCAACACGTTTAGCTTTTGGTTTTACGTTGATTGTGTTAACATTAGCAACTTTAACACCTTCGAAAGCAGCTTCAACAGCTTGCTTAATCAAAAGTTTGTGTGCACGAGTGTCAACTTCAAATACATATTTTCCTGCTTCAAGTTGAGCCATTGAGCTTTCAGTGATGACAGGTTTTTTGATAACATCATACAAATTCATTATGCAAGAACCTCCTCGATTTTAGAGATAGCTGCTTGAGTAACAAGAAGTTTGTCACTATTTGCGATGTCAAGAACACTTGCAGTTGTAGCAGTCGCAACTTTCACGTTTGGAAGGTTACGAGCTGAAAGAGCTGCGAATTCGTTTCCTTCTTCAAGAATAACAAGGACTTTAGAATCGATGCTCAAAGCTGCAAGAACTTTTGCAAATTCAGCAGTTTTTGGAGCTGTAAATTCAAGAGAATCAACGGCTACAAATTTATTTTCAGCAACTTTTTCTGAGTAAACAGATTTAAGCGCAAGGCGACGAACTTTTTGAGGAAGTTTGTACGCATAGCTACGTGGAGTTGGTCCGAAGACGATTCCACCACCACGCCATTGTGGAGAGCGGATAGAACCTTGACGAGCACGTCCAGTTCCTTTTTGACGCCATGGTTTGCGTCCGCCACCTGAAACAGCTGAGCGGTTTTTAACTGCGTGAGTTCCTTGACGAAGGCTTGCGCGTTGGCTGATGATTACATCAAACACAACAGATTGGTTTGGTTCGATACCAAATACTGCATCGTTAAGAACAACTTCGCCCGCTTGTTTACCAGTTTGGTCGAATAATGTTACATTTGCCATTTTGACTGTATTCCCCTTTCCTTATTATTTACCAGCTTTAACTGCTGACTTGATAGTGATAAGAGATTTCTTAGCACCTGGTACGTTACCTTTGATAAGGATAACGTTCTTTTCTGGAACAACTTGTACAACTTCAAGGTTTTGAATTGTTACGCGGTCGCCACCCATACGTCCTGCAAGGTTTTTACCTTTAAATACGCGGTTAGGTGCAACAGGTCCCATAGAACCTGGACGACGGTGGTAACGAGAACCGTGAGCCATTGGTCCACGTGATTGTCCGTGGCGTTTGATAACACCTTGGAAACCTTTACCTTTAGAAGTACCAGTTACATCAACAACATCTCCAGCTGCGAATGTTTCAACTGTAATTTCAGCACCAACTTCCAAGCCTTCAACGTTTTTGAATTCACGAATGAAGCGCTTAGGAGCCGTGTTAGCTTTCGCTACATGTCCTTTAGCAGGTTTGTTGCTCAATACTTCGCGTTTGTCATCGAAACCAACTTGGATAGCGTTGTATCCGTCTGTTTCAACAGTTTTAACTTGAAGAACAACGTTTGGAGTTGCTTCAATAACTGTTACAGGGAGCAATTCGCCAGCTTCAGTGAAGATTTGAGTCATTCCC
This sequence comes from Streptococcus sp. 1449, assembly GCF_013276805.1. NCBI lineage: Bacteria > Bacillati > Bacillota > Bacilli > Lactobacillales > Streptococcaceae > Streptococcus > Streptococcus sp. 1449. The sequence continues at coordinate 69,007 of NZ_VMLS01000010.1, read as the reverse complement.
ACTTTTTTCCCTAAGATTCCTTTTGTCATGAGAAAATAGTTCCTTTTCTATATTTTTTATTCAAAAAGTTTTTAACGAGCGTTTTTTATGCTCAGGTCTAAGATACAAAGGGCGTCAAACTCAAAGTGAAAATAGGAAACTGACGCAGTGTCTAGCAGACACTAGGAAGTTTATCTTTTTCACACCAAGTTTAGCCCGTGTCCAATTAGATTGAAACACCAGCCTCTGCTCTTTTATATTTTAGATTAAAGTTTGATTTCTACGTTTACACCACTTGGAAGATCCAATTTCATCAAAGCATCAACTGTTTTTTGAGTTGGGTTAACGATATCGATCAAACGTTTGTGTGTACGCATTTCAAATTGTTCGCGAGAGTCTTTATATTTGTGAGTCGCACGAATGATTGTGTAGAGGCTACGTTCAGTTGGAAGTGGGATTGGACCCGCAACTTGTGCACCTGTACGAGTAGCTGATTCTACGATTTTTGCAGCCGCTGTATCAAGCGTACGGTGTTCGTAAGCTTTCAAACGGATACGGATTTTTTTGTTTGCCATCTTTTTCTCCTTTTCGTCTATTTAAGATAATAGGCTAGCTCCACAAGAAAACCGACGCGGTGTTGCGTGGCAATGCAACCGAGCGTGTCGCAACCTCTTGCATCAAAGCTAAAGCTGTAATTTACAGCACCATAATAGAATAACACAAAGCCCCTGCGATTGCAAGGGATTTGTTGCTGTTTTTTCGTTTTTTTACGATGAAACTGTTTTCCTATTTTTTCTTTTTAAAATTAGGGATTTTCTTCCATATAAGTTAAGTCCTCTTGACATCAAATTTACCTTCTGATTGGTCCACTAGAATGTCCGCCCTTGACTCAGTTTCTTTATAGTATCGCAGATACTGCTCCCGTCTCATCTGATGGCTAGCCAATATAAAGGATGCATCGCGATTTCTCACAGTCGTATCTCTAGCTAGGCGCCGCCTTAATTCGGTCTCCTCATCCGTGTAGAAACAGATGGTTTTGTCAAAGAGTTCTTTGGGTAAAAAGCCAACAGACATCCCTTCGACAATCAGAATTGGCTTTGCTCCAGACAAGACCTCACTAGCCTTCCAAGGTTCTTCAATTGTTAAGACATCCATACCTGCCTGCATTGCGTGAATATCTCTCCGCAAACTCTCCAGTTCATGCGCCACTGGCAGACTGGCTGTCACCTTTTGATTCGGCGCGTCCTTGGGTACTACCAGATGGCGTCCTGAGGTGATATAAGGATCTGTCTCTAGCAAATTTACTGTAGTAGAATCTAAAGCTTGGTACAATTCCTGTGCAAAGGTTAATTTACCTGAAGCTCCATGACCGTATATTCCCAGTGTCCTGACTTTCCCCGTCTCGATCTCTGAGACTAGTTGGTCTACTAAGTCTTTTTTCTTCATTCTCTCTTCACCTGTTCATAGCTTTCTTTTCCGTCATTGAGCTTGTCCCAAATCACTACTTGCCCACTTTTGAGCGATTTTTGCACATCGATAATTCGTTGGTTAGACGAACCTCGAAACTGGAGCATAAGATTTCTCTTAGTTCGATCATATCTTCCATCGACAAGAAGGTCAATCAGTGACAAGAGTTCCAGTTTATCTGGAGTTTCCAACATCATTTCTTCCCAAGTGTAGCCGGTCCAGGACCAGATGTCCTTGTCTGGCAATTCCTTCCGAATCCGCTTAACAAGTGGCAAGAGAATCCCAGTATTAAGAAAAGGCTCCCCTCCCAGCAAAGTCAAACCTTGAACATAAGGTTGAGCAAGATCTGCCATAATCTGCTCTTCTAATTCTGCTGTATAGGGAATACCAGCATTAAAAGACCAAGTCGCAACATTATAACATCCCTCGCAGTGAAACATACAGCCTGATACATAGAGAGAGTTGCGCACGCCTTCGCCGTCCACAAAGTTAAAGGCCTTGTAGTCAATGATACGACCTTGACTAAGTTCCTCGCTTTTCCATTCTTGTGGTTTTGGATTATTCATTCGCTACCTCTATCCAATAACGCTCGACTCCATTGCGAGCATCCTCAAATATTCCACCATTTGCTAGAATGACTGCTCTGCTAGCAGGATTATTCACACTACAGGTCACCAGAGCTTTCTTGATGTTCTTTTCCTTAGCAACTTGCAAGCCCTGACGGAGAGTCTCTTTTGCATAACCTTTGCCTCTTTCTGATGGACGGATGGAGTAGCCAATGTGGCCAGCATAATTCAGTAACCCCTCATTCAGTCTCAATCGCAGATTCAAAAATCCTAGAGCACAACCTGATTCACCAAACAATACGAACTGTATCGATGGAACGCGATTTTCAGGTAGCCATATTCCCATTTCTTTATTACGGTTACCTTCTAGCCACTCCTCGTAAGAAAAATCCTCAACATCCCCAAAGCCCCTCATCATGGACTGATTGACTCTTTTCAAACTCTGCCATCATGTCTAAAACAGCTTCTCTATCTACTATTGTCGGTCTGCGTAATTCCATCCTTACCTCCCACTATGAGAAAAGCGAGAGCTGACTCTCACTTTTATTTCTTCTTATTCTTATTTAAAAATTGTTCTCTGAGGTTGAGCAAGCGTTCTTTCTTACCAGCTCCACCTTTAGAGTGTTTCTCGTGATAACGGGTCACTTGTGCACGCCCCTTATCATCTAATTGATATTTTCCCATTTCATTTCTTTCTAATTTGTTACTTGATGTCCAGCTATTTTAATCGTTGAGCCATTCATATGTTTGACACGCGCAGCGATTTCCTTGTGACGGCCGTTGACCATAGGTCTTGCTTGAGGATTACCTAGATAGCCACAAGTCCGTTTAACAACATCTACGGTTTTAGGGTCACTGTTGCCACAGTTAGGACAAGCAAAGCCCCTCTCAGTTGCTTCAAAATCCCCTTCAAAGTCACACTTGTAGCAACGGTCAATTGGTGTATTGGTCCCTAGATAACCTACACGATCATAAGCATAATCCCAGACAGCTTCCAAGGCTTTTGGATTTTGCTGGAGGACTGGATACTCACAGTAATGGATGAAACCACCTGACGCACCTGCTTCTGGATAGACTTTCTCAAAGTCTAATTTTTCAAACGGTGTTGGATTTTTACGAACATCGTAGTGGAAAGAATTGGTGTAGTATTCCTTATCTGTAATATCAGGAATAGAACCAAACTTCTCTGTATCTAGTCGGCAGAAACGGTCTATCAAACTTTCAGACGGTGTTGAGTAGATAGAGAAATGGTATCCATATTGGTCAGACCACTCTTCTACACGGCGTTTCATATCACGAATGATATCCAGCGTGAATTCCTTGGCTTCTGGATTGTGTTCCCAGCTATTTCCAAAGAAGACGGTAGCCACTTCGTACAAACCGATGTAACCCAGCGAAACGGTTGCGCGACGATTCTTAAAGAGCTGGTCAACACTTTCTTCTTTACCTAGACGATGGCCAAAAGCACCGTATTGATAAAGGATAGGAGCATTGGCTGGCGTCGCTTCTTTAGTGCGTTCGACACGGTAAACCAGAGCATCTTCAGCGATATTCATTCGCTCGTTGAAGATTTCCCAGAACTTATTCATGTCGCCCTCAGACTCAAGAGCAATACGAGGTAGGTTAACTGTCACAACACCAAGGTTCATGCGACCTGAATTGACTTCTACACCATTTTCATCCTTCCATCCTTGAAGGAAGGAGCGGCAACCCATAGGAACCTTGAAAGAACCTGTCAACTCGATAATCTTATCGTAAGACAAGACATCTGGGTACATCCGCTTGGTTGCACACTCAAGAGCCAACTGCTTAATGTCGTAGTTGGGAGTCCCTTCTTCTAAGTTGAGTCCTCTTTTAAGCGTGAAGATAAGTTTAGGGAAGATAGCTGTGCGGTGTTCTGAACCAAGTCCCTTGATTCGGATGTTCAAGATAGCTTTTTGAATTTCCCGCTCAAAACGATTGGTTCCTAGACCAAAACCGAGCGAAGTAAAAGGTGTTTGTCCATTTGAAGTGAAGAGGGTGTTGATTTCATACTCAAGAGATTGCATGGCATCGTAGATGTCCTTTTGCGTTTTCTTCCAAGCGTAATCTTCCCGTTTTTCAGGCAAGACCCACTCTTCTGCATCTTTGAGATGTTTTTGATAGTTCTTCTCTGCATAAGGCGCCAGGATTTCATCGATACGGTCAGCTGAACAGCCACCGTACTGGCTAGAAGCAACGTTGGCGATGATTTGAGAAATCTGTGCTGTCGCAGTCTGGATAGACTTGGGACTTTCTACCTCTGCATTTCCAATCTTAAAACCATTTTCCAACATCCCCTTGAAATCAATCAAACAGCAGTTGGTCATAGGGGTATAGGGACTGTAGTCCAAATCGTGATAGTGAATATCCCCCTTTTGGTGGGCATTGCCTACGTGCTTGGGAAGCATTTGCAGTCCGATTGATTTCCCAACAATGCCTGCTGTCAAATCACGCTGGGTATTAAAGACATCGCTGTCTTTATTGGCATTTTCATTGACAACTGCCTGATTTTTATTAAGAAGCTTATGAATACTAAAGTTGATATCTGTAGCTTTTGATCGCTCAAAATCCCTCTGCGTCCGATAAGTAATATACTCCTCAGCCAGCGCATATTCTTTGGCTTCAAGGAGTTCATGTTCTACGATATTTTGAATTTCATAAATCTTCACTCCCTTTGGAAAGCGACTATGAATTTCTGTGACAATTCGCTCGGTCAGAGCATTGAGGCGTTTTTCGACCAAGGGTGTCACATCCATAACCTTGTCTGCCGCCTTGTGGAGAGTCTTGTCAATCTTGTCCACATCAAATACAACACGTCTCCCATCTCGTTTCTCGACGAAGAGAGTTGGCAAAATTGTAATTTTTTCTTCTAGTGCAATCATATGCATGCTCTTTTCTAAAATGTTCTTTCTAAAAAGTATTATACCACTCTAAAAAGAAAAATCAATATCTTGTGTTAAAAATCCTAAAATTTTTAAAAATACACAAGATATTGATTTGGTTATTTGATTTTATAGACTTTAAACTCTGAGTAATCTGTCTTTACTGGTTGATAATTTTCTTTTAAGAGTGTTTCTACTTCAGACCAGACTGGCACCTTGTCATTTACCACAATCACCTTGGGTTGTTTTTCTTTCAAGTCATTGAGTAGCTTATTCCGGTTTTCCTCAGTTGCTGTATAGTGCACGGGAGACAAAATCACCGATGGCGACAAGCGCTCACTCTTACGATAAAGAGTCGCAGTATCATCCCATGCATAGATAGCATCTTCCGTATTTGTCTCCTCTTTTACCAAATCAGCAAGACGATTACGTTCTTGATAAGGTACCGGATAAAGGACTAACTTCATCAAAAAAGGAATAGACAAAAGATAGACAAGCCCTAAAACTGGCAGATATAGATTTCCTTTGAAGAAACGACTCCATAGACTAACTGGCGTTTCTCTTCGTCTTCGTCTAACACTACGCCCCCTCTGTTGACTCTTAATATTGGTTACCAATAAAAGTAGAAAAACAGGAAAGACGACCATCAAACAGGAAGCGTGCAGAGGCTCCTGTGAAAAGAAAAGTAAAATCAAACCTAAAATTGTCACAAGACTTGCAGGAACCGAAATGACGTATAGTTTAGAGGGTTTGGATTGAAAGAGACCTAAAAAGATACAAACCACAAATCCCAAACCAAGGGACAACAAGCCATAAAAAGCCATATTCTCTAAAATTTTAGAAGTGAAATCAAAGCGAATACTGTCAATGGGATAGCGAATACCACTAATAGCATCCCCAAAACTTCCTGTTGCAACACTATAGTAGGCAGTTGGATAAAAGATAAGTGAAAAACCTAAAGCCACTGCAAGAAACTGATAAAACCCATGCACAAAGCGTCTATGCCCAAGGTTAAAGACCAACAAGCCTAAACTCACTACAGCAATAAACAGGAGCGATGATAAGGGAGCAAAGAAAAATCCGCCTGCCAAAGCTAGCCCAATCCGTACAAATCCCTTATCATGGTTTGGATTACTTAGATAAGCCGCAACTAAACTAAAGGCTGCGAATAAGAAAGGAAGCGCTAAAAGAGTCGCATAGCCTCCACCAAAAGCAAGACCTGTAACTAGCATGTAAAAAATAGTCACCACTTGTCCAGCTTGGTCTCCTTGATTTGTCAAGGTGTCCGCTGATCTAAAAAGGAAAAATCCGCCTGCTACCAAGGCTAACCACTCAAAGATGGCAAAGAAAAATCCGCCCTGACTCACGTAAGTCAGCAAATAATAAAGTAAACCTTGACTTCCATAATAGTCGCTGTAAATTTTCCCTGCCTGATGAAGCGCCCAACCTGCATAAAAATCCTGCACTTCTTGTGCACTCATTAAATCGAGTAATAGCGGTACTCCTAGAGTTATTCCTGTTACAAGCGTACTCCATAGTAAAATTTTCACCAAAGGAAGACGACTTGATTCACGATGATGCAATTCTTGTTCGATTTGGTATTCTAGAGGTTCACGATTCTCCTGATGAACTTCTTCTACTCTACCATACACACTCATATCGTTTCTCCTATTCAATTTATCTGTCTTAGTATATCAAAAAGTCCTAGGATTGTCAGCTTGCGATGGGTGTTTGAGTGATTTTTTGCATAGTTTCACAAAGGTTTCAATTTCTCGAAAGCGGTGTAACTGTGTCTGTTTAAATGATATGATATAATCCAATTCTTTCTGGGTCAGCATCTTTCCTCCTACATCTTCTTATTCGTAAAAGACAAGAAAAATAGGACTGGTTTGTGTCCTCAGTCCTAGATTTCTTATAAGATAGGGGCGAATAACTGGGCAATTTCTTTTACAAGCTTTTGATACCAGCTCGTTTTGATAGAATGAGGATAGACTTCCTGAGAATCTGCAAATATATTTTGAAAATCTCGGGCGATTTCCATTATAGAAGGAGTTTTATAGAGTAAGACTGCATTTTCATAATGGTGTACCAAGCTTCGGTAGTCGAGATTGATTGTCCCCACCACCGCAAAATCTTCGTCTACCAACATCTGCTTACTATGAATAAAACCTGGACTATACTCATAAATTCGAACACCAGCAGAAAGAAGGTCTGGATAAGCGCCTCTTGTGACTAACTGAATGAACTTCTTATCTGGTATGTAAGGAGTGACAATCCGAACATCGACCCCTCTCATAGCAGCATTTTTGATTGTCTCCGTTAAATCATAATCTATGATCAAATAAGGTGTCGTAATATAGACCGATTCCGTTGCTTGATTGATCAAACTCTGATAAACCTTTTTCCCTACCTGCGTTCGAAAAATTGGCTTGGGTCCACTTCCGTATGGAATGGTTAAACCGTCACTTGGGATAGAATGATTTTCTAAATGATATTGATCAAAATCACTAATCTCTCCTCGATTGATGTACCAAGTGGTTAAAAACAAGCGTGTCAGGGCTTTTACTGCTAGTCCGTCCAAGCGAATTCCACTATCCTTCCAATAACCAAATCTCTCGACGTGGTTAATGTACTCATCTGCCAGATTGACCCCACCAGTATAGGCTATCTGACCATCAACAATCAATATTTTTCTATGATCTCTGTTATTATAGGCCACTGTCAAACGAGGAATAACTTTATTGAATTTATGGGCCTCGATGCCCAGCTGACGAAGTCGATGTGCATAATCTCCTGTTAAAGTAGCCATACAGCCGATATCATCATAGAGCAGTTTAACCTCAACTCCTTGAGCGACCTTTTGCTCTAGTATATCTAGTATGCGATTCCACATCAAACCTTCTTCTATAATGTAATATTCCAAGAAAATAAATTTTTCAGCCTTTTTAAGATCTTCTACCATCTTTTTCCACATAGCTTCTCCGTTAGGAAAAAATGTAGAGGCAGTTTGATCATAGACATCGGCATTGGTATCCATACTCAATAAGGACTTGATGACGCCATAAGCTGCCTTATCACTTTCTTTTAATTCCTCTTTTAGTAGCTGGCTATTTGCTTCTTGGAAATGCATGGAGCCTAGCTTCTTCAGTTGTTTGATTTCTTTTTTGGACAATCGCCTTTCACCAAACATCAGATAGAGCAAGGGGCCAAATACTGGCACAAAGGCTACTAACAACCAGGTTACCTTATTCTCAGGAGTCGTATTACGGTTGACTATCGAAATGATTGTAATGATACTCAGTAGAATGAGGACAGTAATCCATAAAATGGGAGCCATACGTCCTAAATAAAGAAAGAGACCAAAAACCAGACAAAGTTCAAGTAGCATAATCGAAAGACTAAAGCCATACTTGGACATCAATAATTGAAATTTCCTATATTTCATATCCCCTCCTTGATATTTTGAATGCTAAAAACAAGTAATTGATACTAGTATAACTCAGCTATTCGACAGAAGGCAAGTATTTATGATTATTTTCTAGGTAAAAGTAAAAAGGATGAAAAATCCAGCCTTTTCTACTTGCATAGTCTTATTTAGTTAAAACGATTTGGTCCGATGGGTCTCTATCCATATCATCTACGATGATTTGATTACCGTTTACAGTGTAAATTTTGACATCATCACCAATAATCATGCGTTGATTTGCTGCATCAAATGTGACCTGTTTGACTTTCTGATCCCCGTCAGATTCGAGCTCAGTCCATGTACCAGTCGTTCCAGTGACCACTAAAGTAATACGGTCTCCGTCATCTTGGCCTGTATAAGTCCCATCAATATCAGTCGGTTGAGCCTCAGGTGCATTTTATGAAGAACTTGTTGCTACCTGGTTTGTATTTTCTGTAGACGATGAAGCAGCAGGTTGTGATTGCTGAGTTTGTTATATTTGTGCTTGAGCTGCTGGTTGTTGAATCTGTTGAGCTCTTTGTGAACAAGCTACTACGAGACTAAGACTTGCTAGAGAAGCAAGAGAAAGTGTGAATCTTTTTAATTTCATGATGGATTTCCTTTCTACTACCAATTTAGAGAAATTTTCTCTAACCAGCAATTCCCCTAGTATAACAAGTTCAAAAAAGGTGGTCAATTTATCTGTTCATGCCCCAGCAGGTAGCCCCGTACTTCTGAGATAAAATAGAGAGACCCTGTAATGAATAACAAATCCTGAGCATCTGTTCTTTCTTCAAAATCGCTGATAAATTCTCGGTAAGAAGAAACTATATCGTAACCTGTCACATCCCTTTCGTCCAAAGCTCCCTGATAATCAAAGCCAGTTACCTTGAGTTCCACCTGAGGCAAATTCTCAGTCAGATAACCTAACATCCCTTGATAATCCTTCCGTTTCAAGGACCCAAAGAGGATTTGAGGACGATAGGCTTCCTGCTCTTTTTCTTTGATAAACTCAACCAAGCGAGTCAAGGCAGGGAGGTTATGAGCACCATCCAAGTAAATCTGAGGGCGAATACGCTCCAAACGCCCAGCCCAATGGGTCTTCTCCAAAGCCTGTCTTACAACCTGCTCATCAACAACTTCCTTTCCTTCTCCCATAAAGAGAAGAAATGCTTGCAACGCCAAGGCCGCATTTTCCTGCTGATAAGCTCCTTCTAAGCCTATGTTCAGCTGTGAAAGATTTAGTAAAGAGCTTGAAAAATTACCATTCAGCATTGAAAAATCTTGACCTGCCTGATAAAGATCAACAGCTAAAGAGTCTGCTTTTTTCTGACAGACAAGCCTAGCTTCTGGAGGCAATTTCGCAATCACTGCCTTCTTACCAGCCTTGAAAATACCAGCTTTCTGCTCTGCGATTGCTTCCAGACTATCACCCAAGGTTTCCTGATGGTCAAGCCCAATGGAGGTGATAACAGCAAGCTCTCCAGTTACCACATTGGTCGTGTCAAGTAAGCCGCCAATTCCCACTTCTAGTAAAACCAAATCCACTTCTTGCTCTCTAAAATAAAGAAAAGCAATCAAGGTCAGCAGTTCAAAAAAGGACAACTGATCATGGGTTTGCAGAAGCGTTTTCTCCATCTCCTTGACCTGCTCAGCCAAACGGATAAAGTCTGTGTCTGCTATAGATTGCCCATTAATGCAGATTCGATCATTGATAGAGACGATATGAGGGGAGGTAAAGGTCGCGACTTTTTTGCCATGCCCCATAAATAACTCCCTCATAAAAGCAATGGTAGAACCTTTCCCATTAGTCCCTGTTACGTGGATAATAGGGTAAGACTGCTCAGGATTTCCTAACAAATCCACCGCTTGTTGCATTCGGCTCAAGCCTGATCGAAAATTCAAACCAATCCGACTATAAAGCCATTCTCCTACTTCAAACATACACATCTCCTTGACAAAAGTCTAATCAATTATCTAGCAAAATTCCGTAGATAACAAAAAATGAGGTCAGGATTTTCGTCCCGACCTCTCACCTGGTTAGCTAATCACTAACAACTATGAATATTAACTTGGGCTAAAACATCCACTGGATGTTCCAACTCTTCTAATTTTCAGGAGTTGGGCTGATACAGTCTCCCAGACTGTATCACTCCTCCATAAAACTATTAAAGACTTCTTCAATCATGTTCCATTCGTCTTCTGAGTCTTCTGGGATTGGTTGCAATTCGCCTTCTGTTCCATCTTCGTTTTCGATGAATGAGTAAGCTTGGATTTCAACTTGTCCGTCTTCGTCTTCTTCTGCGTTAACTGGTACTAGAAGAACATAGTTTTTACCAAATTCTTCTTTTCCATCAATTGTCAAAAGGATTTCAAACAAGGTTTCATTTCCTTGCTCATCTACTAGTGTGATTAGTTCACGTTCTTCGTGGTCGTGGTTATGATCGTGTGACATATCCTCTCCTTTATATTAAAATTTTCTATCTAAATAATTTTGTAAAATCAGCTGAGCTGCTAACTTATCAATGACTTTCTTGCGCTTATTGCGACTGATATCTGCTTGTTCAATCAACATACGCTCAGCAGCCACTGTTGTCAAGCGTTCATCCTGATAGTCTACTGGTAAACCAAAAAACTCTTCTAGCTTTGCTCCGTAGGCTTGACTAGCTTCTACGCGCGGTCCGCTTGTATTGTTCATGTTTTTAGGCAGGCCCACTACAAATCGTTCCACCTTGTAAGTATCAACCAGCTCCTTAACGCGGTCAAAACCAAATTGGCCTTGCTCCTCATTGATTTGGATGATTTCAAGCCCTTGAGCTGTAAAACCGAGCGGGTCGCTAATAGCCACCCCTACCGTTTTTGAACCGACGTCCAATCCCATAATTCTCATAGGTTACAGATCGACTCCTTGTCCTTTAAGGTAGTAGCGAACCAATTCCTCAACGATTTCATCACGCTCATACTTACGGATTTGATTTCGTGCATTATTATAACGAGGAACGTAGGCAGGGTCTCCACTCAATACGTAACCTACAATTTGGTTAATTGGGTTGTAGCCCTTATCGTTCAACGAAGCATAGACATCAGTCAAAGTTTCGCTAATTTCTTTTTTATTGGAATCGTCCAATTTAAAACGTACTGTTTCTTCAGTAAATCCCATTCTAACACCCTCTTTCCTTAGAATAGTACCATTATAGCATAATTCCTTACGTTCTACAATTCAGGCAGTTTATTTATTTGGATTTTCTATTGTTCTGTCGCACCATTTGCCAATCTGTCTGAAATATATTTGCTTGGTTCATTCTTCAAAAGATTTTCTAAGCCAATATTCTTCAAATATTCTAACTGAGAAGCCTTCTTGACATCCAAAACTTGAAAATCAAAACCAGTCGTTGTTTGAAGTTCTGTTGCACTCAATAGTTTTGTTTCAAGCTTAAATCCTGCTAATTTACGAGCTTCTATGATGGAGTCGTCTTTCTCTTCCGCCTCGAGAAGAGCTTTTTGAGTTTCCTCCACTCCATGTTGGTCAATGTAGGTCTTCAGCTCATCTGAGACTGGACGCTTTTGTTGGATAGTTAGACTCAAAAAAATCTTGTCTTTGTAAGTAATGGTTTGGGTCTGCTGGCTACCATCATCTGACTTGGGCAAGACCAAAGTCTTGGTTACAACTGTATTCTTCTCAGCATTTTCAATAACTGGCAATGCCGACTGAAGCGTATCTTTTTCTGTTTTTGTAGCTGGTCCAGTTTCTTTTTTCTGTCCGCAACCAACCAGGACAAAAAGGAAAGCTAGACTAACAAGAACTATTTTTTTCATTTCTTTCTTCTTTCTTTTTGAAATTAAAATAGAATAAGACTGGGAATTGCTCCCAGCCTTGATGTTTATAGAGCTGCACGCAAACGTGCTTCTGCATTTTCTACATTACGGACAGAGCGTGGTAGGAAGGCACGAATATCGTCTTCCTTATAGCCAACTTGCAGGCGTTTTTCATCTACAAGGATTGGGCTCTTTAAAATTCTAGGTGTTTCCATAATCAGATTGAGGACTTCGTTAACACTCAAATCTTCAATATCCACTCCAAGGGCTTTGGCATAGCGATTTTTAGATGAGACGATACTGGCTATTCCGTTATCTGTTTTGGTTAGAATATCCAGTAATTCTTCTCGCGTAATTCCTTCTTTACCAAGGTTTTGTTCTTTATAACTTAACTGGTGGGCATTAAGCCAGGTTTTTGCTTTTTTACAGCTAGTACAACTTGAGACTGTATAAATTTTAATCATGTACCTACCCCTTTCGCTACATGTTACTATCAGTTTAGTCTATTATACCATAAAAAACATCCGACTTGCGACCTATTTTTAATTTTTTTTGACTTTTTTCGTCATTTTCGTACTTTTTTCTTGACAAACAACTAAATGACTATCAACTCTTTTGGAGCTAGGGTCAATAATTCACAACCTGTCTCTGTAATCAGGATATCATCCTCGATACGAACGCCATATTTGCCTTCGATATAGATACCTGGTTCATCGGTCAAGGTCATACCTGTCTTAATAGTTTCTGTAGAAGTCTGGCTAAAGTAGGGTTCCTCATGGATATCCAGACCAATACCGTGGCCAATGCCGTGAGTAAAGTAGTCGCCATAACCTGCCTCAATGATAATATCACGAGGGATTTTGTCAAAGTCACGGAAACCTAAGCCTGCCTTAGCTTGGTCAATCAAGGCTTGGTTAGCTTTTAGAACCGTATTGTAAATCTCTGCCTGCTCATCGCTAACATGCCCTAGATAGATAGTCCGGGTCATATCACTGACATAGTGGTCATAGAGACAGCCGAAGTCCATGGTAATGGCTTCTCCCAACTCCACTGGTTTGTGCATTGGATGGGCATGGGGTTTAGAAGAATTGATACCGCTAGCTAGGATCGTATCAAAAGATAAGCCAGATGCTCCCAACTCACGCATGCGGAAGTCAAGGAAGTTGGCAATCTCAATTTCAGTTTTTCCTGGTTTGATAAAGTCAAGCGCATCGCGGAAAGCTTGGTCTGAGATAGAACAAGCCTTGCGAATCGCTGCAATCTCTGCCTCATCCTTAATCATACGAAGACCTTCCACAAACTGAGTTTGTGGAAGCAAGTCCAAACCTGCAAAAGCTGCCTGCATACGGTGGTAATAAGACACTGAAATCTCATCTTCAAAACCGATACGAGTCAAGCCCATGTCCTTAACAATTCCTGCAATGACAGCCAATTCATCACGACCAGCCACAATCTCAAAACCACTGGTTTCTTGCTTAGCTGCGATGATATAGCGAGAGTCTGTCACTAAGACCTGACGGTCACGGCTGATAAAGACTGTTCCGTTTGAGCCCCAAAAACCAGTCAAATAATAGACGTTTTTAAGATTGTTGATGATGATACCATCTAGTTCTTTTTCTTGCATTTTAGCTAGAAATGCTTGTACGCGTTTATTCATGATGTAACTTTCCTTTCAAATAGTGTCCTGTATAGCTGGCTTCCTTGGCAGCTACTTCTTCTGGAGTTCCTGTTACGATGATGGTTCCACCACCGACACCGCCCTCAGGTCCCAAGTCAATGATATGGTCTGCCGTCTTGATAACATCCAGATTGTGCTCGATGACGAGGACTGTATTGCCATCGTCTACAAAGCGAGCTAAAACCTTGAGCAGGCGAGCAATGTCCTCTGTATGAAGCCCTGTCGTCGGCTCATCCAGAATGTAGAAAGATTTTCCTGTCGAGCGTTTGTGGAGTTCGCTAGCTAACTTCATACGTTGGGCTTCTCCCCCAGAAAGGGTGGTAGCTGGCTGTCCCAAGGTCACATAGCCTAGACCTACATCCTTGATGGTCTGGAGTTTGCGTTGAATTTTCGGAATGTGTTGGAAAAATTCTACCGCATCGTTGACCGTCATATCCAAGACCTGCGAAATATTCTTTTCCTTGTAGTGAACTTCTAGGGTTTCACTGTTATAGCGGGTTCCGTGGCAAACTTCACAAGCCACATAAACATCTGGCAAGAAGTGCATCTCAATCTTGATAATCCCGTCACCTGAGCAAGCTTCACAGCGACCTCCCTTGACATTGAAACTGAAACGCCCCTTCTTGTAGCCTCGAATCTTGGCTTCATTAGTCTGAGCAAAGAGGTCACGTATATCGTCAAAAACTCCTGTATAGGTAGCAGGGTTAGACCTTGGCGTTCGTCCAATCGGGCTCTGGTCAATATCAATCAAACGATCAACATGCTCAATCCCTGTGATGGTCTTGAATTTACCAGGCTTGTCTGAATTACGGTTGAGCTTCTGAGCAATAGCTTTTTTGAGGATACTGTTGATTAATGTCGATTTCCCTGAACCTGATACCCCTGTCACTGCGATAAATTTTCCTAATGGGAAGCGAGCAGTGATATTTTGCAAGTTATTCTCACGCGCTCCCGTCACCTCGATAAAACGACCATTTCCCACACGGCGCTCTGTTGGCACTGGAATGGCACGTTTGCCTGACAAGTACTGGCCTGTGATAGACTTACTGTTACGAGCTACCTGTTTAGGCGTACCTGCCGCAACAATTTCCCCACCAAAAACACCCGCACCAGGACCAACGTCAATCAGATAATCCGCCTCACGCATGGTATCTTCATCGTGTTCTACCACGATGAGAGTATTGCCCAAGTCACGCATCTTTTTGAGACTGGCAATCAGGCGATCATTATCCCTCTGATGAAGACCGATTGACGGCTCATCTAGGATATAGAGGACGCCTGATAGGTTAGAACCAATCTGAGTTGCCAAGCGAATACGCTGACTTTCCCCACCTGAAAGGGTTCCTGCCGAACGTGACAGGGTTAGATAGTTAAGGCCCACGTTATTAAGGAAGGTCAAACGGTCCTTGATTTCCTTGAGAATGGGACGAGCAATGATGGCTTCATTTTCAGACAAGGTCAGCTGGCTCACCAAGTCCAAGTGGTCAGCGATAGACAGGTCTGAGATTTCTCCAATATGTGGCCCTTGCTGGCCGCCCACACGGACAGACAAGGCCTGGTCATTGAGACGATAGCCTTGACAGGTTCCGCAGGTCAGCTCATTCATGTAGAGACGCATCTGAGTGCGAGTGTAATCGCTATTGGTTTCATGGTAACGACGTTTGATATTATTGATAACTCCCTCAAACGGAATGTCGATATCGCGCACGCCACCAAATTCATTCTCATAGTGGAAATGGAATTCCTTGCCATCTGAGCCGTATAGAATCAAGTTTTTATCTTCTTCTGACAAGTCCTCAAAAGGCTTATCCATATCCACTCCAAAGGTCGTCATAGCCTGCTCTAGCATGTTTGGATAGTAGTTGGATGAGATAGGATTCCAAGGTGCTAGCGCTCCCTCACGTAAGGTCTTGCTGGCGTCTGGCACTACCAAATCAGTATCCACCTCCAACTTGATGCCCAAACCGTCACACTCACTACAAGAGCCAAAAGGAGCATTGAAGGAGAAGAGACGTGGCTCTAACTCTGGAACAGTAAATCCACAAACTGGGCAGGCATAATGCTCAGAGAAGAGCAACTCCGAATCGTCCATAGTGTCGATAATGACATAGCCTTCTGCGATACGAAGGGCAGCCTCAATGGAATCAAAGAGACGACTACGAATGCCCTCCTTGATGACAATACGGTCAACCACGACATCGATATTGTGTTGCTTGCTCTTGGACAACTCTGGCACTTCGGTCACATCATAGACTTCCCCATCCACACGGACACGGACATACCCATCTTTCTGAACCTTCTCGATAACACTCTTATGTTGACCTTTTTTCTTGCGGATGACAGGGGCCAAAATCTGCAAGCGCTGGCGTTCAGGTAACTCCAAAACCTTATCAACGATTTGCTCCACCGAAGAAGCCTTGATAGCTCCATGCCCCTTGATACAGTAAGGCGTCCCCACACGTGCGTAGAGAAGACGCAGATAGTCATTGATTTCAGTCGTTGTTCCCACCGTCGAACGAGGGTTTTTGCTAGTCGTTTTCTGGTCGATGGAAATAGCTGGGCTGAGACCATCAATAGCATCTACATCTGGTTTTTCCATATTTCCCAAGAACTGACGAGCGTAGGCGGACAAACTCTCTACATAGCGACGTTGTCCCTCCGCATAGAGGGTATCAAAAGCCAGACTGGACTTCCCTGAACCTGACAAGCCAGTCACGACAACCAACTTGTCTCGCGGAATCTCCACATCAATATTTTTTAAATTATGGGCACGCGCCCCATGAATGACAATTTTATCTTGCATCTTTGTTCTTTCTAGTCCATTATTGCTTACCATTATACCAAAAAAAGTGAGATTCTATTACCCAAAAGGCCGATTTTGTAGTATAATAGTACGGTGTGAAAAAATCTGAAAAATGAGAAAGGATAAGGGATATGAAACAAGTTTTTCTCTCTACAACAACTGAATTTAAAGAGATCGATACGCTTGAACCGGGTACTTGGATCAATCTCGTCAATCCGACTCAAAATGAATCACTGGAAATCGCTAACGCCTTCGATATTGATATTGCGGACCTTCGAGCACCGCTCGATGCGGAAGAAATGTCTCGTATTACCATTGAAGACGAGTACACCCTGATTATCGTTGACGTGCCGGTCACAGAGGAAAGAAATAACCGCACCTACTACGTCACCATCCCGCTTGGTATTATCATCACCGAGGAAACCATTATCACTACTTGTTTGGAACCATTACCAGTCCTCGATGTCTTTATCAACCGTCGATTGCGTAATTTCTATACTTTTATGCGTTCGCGTTTTATCTTCCAGATTCTTTATCGCAATGCAGAGCTTTACCTAACAGCCCTTCGTTCGATTGACCGCAAGAGTGAACAAATCGAAAGTCAACTGCATCAATCAACTCGTAATGAAGAATTGATTGAACTCATGGAATTAGAAAAAACCATCGTCTATTTCAAGGCCTCCCTCAAAACAAATGAGCGTGTGATTAAGAAATTGACCAGTTCAACCAGCAATATCAAGAAATACCTTGAGGACGAAGACCTGCTTGAAGACACCCTGATTGAAACCCAACAGGCCATCGAGATGGCAGACATTTATGGAAACGTCTTGCATTCTATGACAGAGACCTTCGCCTCTATCATTTCTAACAACCAGAACAACATCATGAAAACCTTGGCTCTTGTGACCATCGTCATGTCCATCCCAACCATGGTCTTTTCTGCCTACGGGATGAACTTTAAGGATAATGAAATCCCCCTAAACGGAGAGCCAAATGCCTTCTGGTTAATCGTCTTTATCGCCTTTGCTATGAGTGTCTCGCTCACTCTCTATCTCATCCATAAAAAATGGTTCTAAGAGGAGTTCCTATGTCTCAGATTGATCTACAAAAATTAACTAAGAAAAACCAAGAGTTTGTCCACATTGCTACCCAACAATTCATCAAAGATGGGAAAACAGACGCTGAAATCCAGACTATTTTTGAGGAAGTCATTCCCCAAATCCTTGAGGAGCAATCTAAAGGTACAACTGCCCGTTCCCTATACGGCGCACCAACTCATTGGGCTCATAGCTTCACTGTCAA
Organism: Streptococcus sp. 1449; assembly: GCF_013276805.1. Classification (NCBI taxonomy): domain Bacteria; kingdom Bacillati; phylum Bacillota; class Bacilli; order Lactobacillales; family Streptococcaceae; genus Streptococcus; species Streptococcus sp. 1449. The sequence continues at coordinate 51,048 of NZ_VMLS01000010.1, read as the reverse complement.
AGAGCAGTACGAAAAAGAGCATCCAAAAGAAAATGATGATCCAAAACTCATGATTATGGACTCAGCTCTTTTCATCACTAGCCTCTTTGCCCTTGTCAGCGCCCTCACAACCTTCTTTGCGGCAGATCAAGCTTTCGGCTATGGATTGATTACTCTTCTATTAGTTGGACTGGTTGGTGGATTTGCCTTCTACTTGATGTACTACTTTGTTTACCAATACTATGGACCAGATATGGATCGCAGTCAACGTCCACCTTTCTGGAAATCTGTACTAGTTATCCTAGCTTCTATGTTCCTTTGGTTGCTTGTCTTCTTTGCAACAAGCTTCCTACCAGCTAGCCTTAACCCAGTACTGGATCCATTGCCACTAGCTATTATTGGAGCAGCCCTCCTAGCCCTTCGCTTCTATCTCAAGAAACGCTTGAATATCCGTAGTGCAAGTGCAGGACCAACACGCTATCAAGAATAAGAAAACGATAAAAGCAACTGCAGGTGCGGTTGCTTTTTCACTTACTTTTTTGATTTTAAAGTATTCTTCTGACATCCACATAGCTCCATCTAATCTTTTGTGATAAAATAGGCTCATACTCAATGAAAATCAAAGAGCAAACTAGGAAGCTAGCTGCAGGTTGCTCAAAGCACAGCTTTGAGGTTGCAAATAAAACTGACGTGGTTTGAAGAGATTTTCGAAGAGTATTAAAAGTATTCTTCTGAAATCCCACATAGCTTTCTCTTATATTTTGTGATAAAATAGGCTCAATCTATTTCTAGGAGGATCAGATATGATTTCTACTATTGGTATTGTTAGTTTATCTAGTGGCATTATCGGAGAGGACTTTGTCAAACACGAAGTAGACTTGGGTATCCAACGTCTCAAGGATCTGGGACTCAATCCTATCTTTTTGCCCCATTCGTTAAAAGGATTAGACTTTATCAAGGACCATCCTGAAGCTCGTGCAGAGGATTTGATTCATGCCTTTTCTGATGATAGCATCGACATGATCCTATGTGCCATCGGTGGAGACGATACCTATCGCTTGCTACCTTATCTTTTTGAAAATGACCAACTCCAAAAGGTTATCAAACAAAAAATTTTTCTTGGCTTCTCGGATACAACCATGAACCACCTCATGTTGCATAAATTAGGAATCAAGACTTTTTATGGTCAATCCTTTTTAGCAGACATTTGTGAATTAGACAAAGAAATGCTAGCCTATAGCCTTCACTACTTTAAAGAATTGATTGAGACGGGAAGAATTTCAGAAATCCGCCCTAGTGACGTTTGGTATGAGGAACGAACTGATTTTAGTCCCACGGCCCTGGGAACACCTCGTGTCAGTCATACAAATACAGGTTTTGACTTGTTGCAAGGAAGTGCCCAGTTCGAGGGGAAAATCCTCGGTGGTTGCCTCGAATCCCTCTACGATATCTTTGACAACTCTCGATACGCAGATAGCACGGAGCTCTGCCAAAAATACAAACTTTTCCCTGACTTGTCAGACTGGGAAGGGAAAATCCTCTTGCTCGAAACAAGCGAAGAAAAGCCTAAGCCAGAAGACTTCAAAAAGATGTTGCTAACTTTAAAGGACACTGGCATATTCGCGGTCATCAATGGACTCTTGGTCGGAAAACCTATGGATGAAACTTTCCATGACGACTATAAAGAGGCACTATTGGATATCATTGACAGCAATATCCCGATTGTCTATAATCTGAATGTCGGCCACGCAACTCCAAGAGCAATTGTACCCTTTGGGGTCCATGCTCATGTAGATGCACAGGAACAAGTCATTCTCTTTGACTATAACAAATAAAGCTGGGAAAAGTTTCTCAGCTTTTTTCTCGGTATCATTACTGGCATTTTCATCACATATTACAGTATATTGAAACTAGAATAGTACACCTCTACTTCTAAAACATTGTTAGAAATCGATTTGTCCTGTTCTCATTTCATTTTACTATACTGATAGCTAAAATGATTAAGGAGAGGCTGTTGCTTAACATGTGAACAAGTAGGGGATAGTAGATATTCTCTTTTTCTTTCACATAAATAATAGAAAAGGCAAGGCCTCCACCTAAGTAACCAACTGCACCAATCCACTCTGATAGAGCCAAACTGTGCATATGAGTCAGAGCAAAAACAAGTCCTACCAGAATAATGCTTAGTAAACCTGGCAACCGTTCCTGCAAGTAATGCAATAAGACCTGACGGAAAAATAATTCTTCTACCAGAGGTCCAATGACACAAGCAAAAACAGCTATCAGTAGTGGTTGTTCTTGAAAGGTACTTTGAATATTAGACTGATTTAGACCTTGTCCATCTAATCCCACAAACTGCTTCAACATCTCTGATACAAATTCAAAGACAACAGTCATCAGAATGAGAAAGAGCCATCCTGTTAAGACGCCAAAGAAGAATTTTCTTTTAGTCTTTCTAATCTCCTTCCATTGTTGGATCAATCTATCCTTGAACAAGAAGGAGCCATATAAAGCTAAAACTACATAAACAAGATAATTTGCAATGACAGATGGCATTAAAGAAGCCAGCAATTTAACGCCATCAAACACAAAGAGGATTGTATAGAGAATCGCAAAAATCAGAATTCCCTTATTTTTGTTAGACATCATTTAAGACCTTTCCACTCACAATCATTCTCGTGGTCATCAACTAGCCCTGCAGCCTGTAGAAAAGACAATACGGCGACTGGGCCTGTGAACTTGAAGTCTCGTTTTTTGAGATCTTTGGCTAATTTCTCAGATAAGGGTGTTTTAGCTGGGGCTTGGCGATAATCAGGAACATCGTTAACGACAGTTTTCCCCTCAACAAAAGACCAAAGATAGGCATCAAAAGAGCCGTACTCTGCCTGTAACTGTAGAAAAGCTTGGGCGTTAGCGCGTGTAGCAAAAATCTTGGCTCTATTTCGAATGATAGCTGGATTCTCCAGCATGGCTTCCAATTCAGTGTCAGTCATCTCTGCGACTGAGTGAATTTGATAGCTATGAAAGGCTTCTCGGAAAGCTTGGCGTTTGTTGAGTACCGTTTCCCAAGACAGGCCTGCCTGATAGGTTTCCATACACAACAACTCAAACAATGCTTGGTCATCATGGAGGGGCTGGCCCCACTCCTCATCATGATAGGCGATGTAGAGCGGGTTGGTCATCTTGACCCACGAACAACGTTTTGTCATTCTCTGCTCCTATTTGACCAACATTTTAAGGGCCGACTTGATATAGTTCTCAGCTGTATCTGTCGTTCCTTCAAAGAATTTCTTGATTTTCTTGAGCTCTGTTGCCTTGTAGCCCAGAGCCAACATGGCTTCCATAGCTTCTTCCAATTCTTGGTTTTCAGCACTTGCTTGCACTGCGACCTTGGCAGGAAGGTCATCTCCTGCAACTACTACCTTGCCTTCCAAGTCCAGCACCATCTGCTGGGCTGTTTTCTTGCCAATTTTAGGGAACTTGGTCAAGTAGGTGATGTTCTTGGTTTCAATGGCTTGAACCAAGCCAGCATTGTCATCAGCAGCGATAATAGCAAGAGCTGATACAGGACCAATCCCAGAGACCGAAATTAGACTAAGAAAGAGCTTTTTCTCATCCTCTGAGCGAAATCCATAAAGCAAATGGGCGTCCTCACGCACAACCTGATGCACATAAATCTGAGCCTCCTGATTAACCTGACCTGAATAGGCATAAGGATTGGCCACATGCAGGATATAACCAATACCATTGGTTTCAAGAACAATGTATTTGGCAGTAATTTTGGTAATGATTCCTTTTAAATATGCGTACATAGTGTTCCTTCTCTCTTATTTCGTTTATCTAGTATATCATATTTTCTTTATCCGAGGAGCGAGAATCGATTATCACAAATACAGTATATCAAAAACAATCGGTATTTATCTGTTGACATATTCAAAATTAAGTACTATAATCATCTGTAATTGAATAACTATCTTCAGGGCAGGGTGCAATTCCCTACCGGTGGTATAGCCCACGAGCCGAAAGGCATGATTTGGTGAAATTCCAAAGCCGACAGTATAGTCTGGATGAAAGAAGATAAAAGTATATTTGTGCTTTTTGCGTGCTCTGAAATGATTACTTGTCATTTCAGAGCATTTTTGTTAATCGCATAAGTTTTCTTTTGTATGCCTTGAGTAGTCCCCTATTCAAGGTATATTTTTTTGGAGGTAGTGAGATGAGCGATTCAAAATATATGAAATTAGCAATAAAACTGGCACAAAAAGGGGCTGGTTACGTCAATCCCAATCCTATGGTTGGCGCAATTATTGTAAAAGATAATCACATTATCGGACAAGGTTATCATGAGTTTTTTGGTGGCCCACATGCTGAGAGAAATGCTCTTAAAAACTGTAGAGAATCCCCTGTCGGAGCGACGCTTTATGTAACACTTGAACCCTGTTGTCACTTCGGGAAAACACCTCCCTGTATAGATGCTATAATCGATAGTGGTATTACAAGAGTAGTCATTGGAAGCCTAGACTGTAATCCTATTGTATCTGGAGAAGGAGTAAAGATACTTGAGGAAAATAATCTTCAAGTTACTGTTGGAATTTTAGAAAATGAGTGTCTTAACTTAATAAAAAGTTTTAGAAAGTATATTACCCAGCATGTACCCTATGTTTTTATGAAATATGCAATGACAATGGATGGAAAAATAGCCACTAAAACAAATCAATCCAAATGGATTACTGAAGAAGAGGCAAGAAAGCATGTGCATCAGTTACGACACCATGTTAGTGCAATTATGGTGGGAGTCAATACTGTTATTCAAGACGATCCTTTGCTGACATGTAGATTGGAGGAAGGGAAAAATCCTATCCGTATCATATGCGATACACATTTACGAACTCCTCTTACCTCTAAAATCGTAAAAACAGCAAATGATATTAAAACTTACATTGCCACTTCCTCTGAAGACAAAAATAAAATGAAGCTATATCAAAATCATGGCTGTGAAATACTTTCCATAAAGAAAAAAGGAAATCATATAGACTTATCGAGTTTAATGCAACATCTAGGAAACATGCAGATTGATAGCCTAGTTCTAGAAGGGGGCAGTCTAATGAATTGGAGTGCTTTGGAACAACAAATTGTTGATGAGCTGAAAATATATATTGCACCAAAAATTTTTGGAGGCAGTGCCAAGTTTCCTGTCGGAGGTGAAGGCATTTCTTTGCCAAATGACGCTATTAGATTGAAACCTTATGCTTTTTCTCAAATAGGAAATGACTATCTCATAGAAAGTGAAGTGATTTATCCATGTTCACAGGAATAATTGAAGAAATCGGAAAAGTTGAAAGAATACAGAAAGACTCTCGTAATTGTAAACTATCAATTAAAGCCTCAAAAATATTAACGGATATCCATTTAGGCGATAGTATAGCAGTAAATGGTATCTGTCTTACAGTTACTCATTTCAATCATCAATCCTTTACAGTTGATGTAATGAATGAAACATGGAGTCGAACAGCTCTTACTCTATTAAAACATGGAAGTGAGGTGAATCTAGAAAGAGCCTTATCTGTCAACGGTCGACTTGGGGGTCACGTCGTTACAGGACACATTGATGGTACAGGAAAAATCTCGTCAATAAAAAAAGATAATAATGCTGTATGGTATCAAATCAACACACAAAAAGAAATTTTAGATTTAATAGTTGAAAAAGGATCTATTACAATTGACGGCATTAGTCTGACTGTCGCTAAAGTCTCCAAAGTAAACTTTTCAGTATCTGTTATCCCTCATACCTTGGAACAAACCATTCTTAAGAGTAAACAAGTCGGGAGTACAGTAAATCTTGAAAATGATATCTTAGGTAAATATGTGCAAAAACTGATGGATAACTCTCCAAAATCAGAAATATCTAAGGAACTATTATATCAAAATGGATTTTAGCAGAAAGGATAATCAGTCAATGGAATATCGAAAAATACAAGAAGCATTAGAAGCATTGCAGAAGGGACGACTTGTTCTTGTTATAGACGACAAGGATAGAGAAAATGAAGGAGACTTAATTTGTTCTGCACAAGCAGCTACAACAGAAAATGTTAATTTTATGGCTACTTATGCCAAAGGATTAATTTGTATGCCTATGAGCGAAAGTTTAGCTAATCAATTAATGCTTTCACCTATGGTTGAAAACAATACAGATAATCATAAGACTGCTTTTACAGTTTCAATTGATTATAAAGAAACGACCACAGGTATTTCTGCCGAGGAAAGAGGACTGACCGCACGTATGTGTGTAGCTGAAGATATAACACCCTCTGATTTTCGCAGGCCAGGACACATGTTTCCTTTAATTGCAAAAAAAGGTGGTGTCCTAGAAAGAAATGGACACACAGAAGCAACTGTTGATTTATTAAAATTAGCTGGACTAAAAGAGTGTGGCCTATGTTGTGAAATAATGAATCATGATGGCAAAATGATGAGAACAGATGATTTAATTCAGTTCTCGAAGAAACACAACATTCCACTAATTACCATCAAAGAATTACAAGAATATAGAAAAGTATATGATCAGCTGGTAGAACGAGTTTCAACTGTCAATATGCCTACTAGATACGGTAATTTCAAAGCAATTAGCTATATAGATAAACTAAATGGGGAACATCATCTTGCTCTTATTATGGGAAACATAGAGGATGAAGCCAATGTATTATGTCGGGTCCACTCCGAATGTTTAACAGGAGATGTTTTAGGCTCTTTACGTTGCGATTGTGGACAGCAATTCGATAAAGCTATGAAAATGATTGTTGAGAATGGTTCGGGTGTCTTACTTTACTTGCGACAGGAGGGACGAGGAATTGGACTTATCAATAAATTAAAAGCCTATCATTTACAAGATCAAGGCATGGATACTCTTGATGCCAATCTTGCATTAGGCTTTGAAGGTGATTTAAGAGAATATCATATTGGAGCACAAATGCTTAAAGATCTGGGACTTCAGTCACTTCATTTACTGACAAATAATCCTGACAAGGTTGAACAGTTAGAAAAATATGGAATTACCATTTCCAGTAGAATATCAATCGAAATAGAAGCCAATCCTTACGATAGTTTTTATTTAGAAACAAAGAAAAATCGAATGGGTCACATTTTAAATATGGAGGAAAAATAAATGAACACTTATGAAGGTAATTTAGTAGCGAACGATATTAAAATCGGTATTGTTGTAGCGAGATTTAATGAATTTATAACTTCAAAATTATTATCTGGAGCACTAGATAATCTCAAAAGAGAGAATGTAAACGAGAAAGATATCGAGGTAGCCTGGGTTCCAGGAGCTTTTGAAATACCTCTGATTGCATCAAAAATGGCAAAAAGTAAAAAATATGATGCAATTATCTGCTTGGGAGCTGTCATTAGAGGGAGTACAAGTCATTATGATTATGTATGTAGTGAGGTATCTAAGGGAATCGCCCAAATCAGTTTAAATAGCGAAATCCCAGTTATGTTTGGTGTGCTAACGACAGATACAATTGAACAAGCCATAGAACGAGCTGGTACTAAAGCAGGAAATAAGGGTTCTGAGTGTGCACAAGGAGCTATTGAAATGGTCAACCTAATTCGTACATTAGACGCATAGAACAGACTCTACTTTTAGACGAATAAAAAAACTTGGCAAAATCGCAATTTAATACTCTGTGAAAATCATAGAGCAAACTAGGAAACCAGTCGCAGAGTGGTAAAACACAACTTCGATGTTACAGACAAAACTGGCAAAATTAGCTCAAAACACTGTTTTGAGATTACTGATAAAACTGACGTCGTTTAAAAAGAGTTTCGAAAAGAATTAGGAAAAAATGAAGTAACTATTTCCATGATAAAACGCATAAAATCAAGGTTTTTGAACACCTGATTTTATGCGTTTTTCTGATTTTGAAAATTTTTCCCAGACTTTTTTATACTTTTAATATTTCCCCAACTCACGGAGACTGGTGTGATTTTCCTGAATACGTCGGAACATCTTTTCCATATCCGACTTGGTAAAATGCACCAAGACAGGACGTCCGTGAGGACAGTTATAGGGATTGTCACATTGAGAAAGCTGATAGAGGAGTTGTCTAGCTGAATGATCATCAATACGATGATTGGCCTTGATAGATCGCTTGCAAGACATCATGATAGCCAGCTCTGCTCGGTATTTCTTGATAGAAACTTCCTTGGTCAAAAGGAGCATGTCGCACATCTCATAGATGCCTGATTCAATCTCTTCTTCTGCCATCCAAATAGGATGTTCACGTAGAATAAATTGATTTTCTCCGTACTCTGCTAGAAAGACGCCCACTTCCTCTAAGAGAGGCATTCTTTCCTTGAGACGCAGGGCATCATCCGCAGGAAATTCAAAGATATAGGGCACTAGGAGTTGCTGCTGGCTCTGGTCAACATTGCCAATGCTTTCACGGTACTCCTCGTACTTGACCCGTTCCTGAGCAGCGTGCTGATCTATGATGTAAAGTCCATCTCGCCCTTGGGCAAAGAGATAAGTCCCGTGCATTTGTCCGAAAAACTCCAACTCTGGGAAGCTGGATGCTTCTTCTCGCTCCAGTTTGTCATAAGCCTTATCGATGCTAGCAAGATCTAACTCTGGATGGTCTAGCTGGTCGTAGTTAGCAGGTTTTCTCTCTGCAAAATGCAGTTTTGCTGGCTTGGTCAATCGGTCCAAGGTTTCCTTGGCAAACAGGGTCAAATCCTGCCCTTCATCAGTCAATTCTACCTGATAATCAGCCACCTCAGCTTGACTAGGTATTGTCGGCTCAGTTTTCTCATAGTAGAGCGTATTTTCTTTGAGTGGGAGAATAGTTTGCTCCACCTTCTCACGATTACGCACGGTCGATTTGGCAAGATTTTCCAAGGCATCTGGAATCAAGGTTTGTTCCTTGAGACTATTTGCAATAGCTTCTGAGACCAACGTCATCAGTTCTTTTTCCTTGGAAATCCGCACCTCTTGCTTGGTTGGATGCACATTGACATCCGCTAGATAAGGGTCGATATGGATGTGAATGACAGCCAGTGGAAAACGTCCAACCATAAGCTTGCTTCCGAAACCATCCAAAATAGCACGATTGAGCAGGAAGTTCTTGATATAACGACCATTGATGAAGAGGCTGATATAATTGCGGTTAGCCCGAGTCAACTCAGGCAAGGACACAAAACCTGAAATTTCGAAATCTAGGTCAGAGTTCTCAATTTCAATCATCTTCTTGGCACTGACCAAACCGTAAATCCCTGCGATTGCTTGGCGCAATTGACCAGTCCCTGCTGTCCGCGTCATTTCCTTGCCATCACTGATCAAACTAAAAGAAATCTCAGGATGGGCCAAACCCAGACGGTTGACAATATCAATGATATGAGACAGCTCCGCTTGCTGACTCTTCATATACTTGAGGCGGGCAGGCGTGTTGAAGAAGAGATCCTCTACACAAACCTTGGTTCCCACAGGACTAGTCGCTGGGATGACTTCCTCAACTTCACCCCCACGCGCGACTAACTTGGTTCCGTGACTTGCGCCCTCAACTGCTGTCAAAAGAGTTAAAACGCTGACGGATGCGATAGAAGGCAGAGCTTCACCACGAAAACCAAGCGTCCGAATCCGAAAAAGATCTGCTTGATTTTTTATCTTACTGGTCGCATGGCGACGCAGGGCTAATTCTACTTCATCGTGGGCAATTCCATGACCATTATCTGTGATTTGGATTTTCTTGAGACCAGCTTCCTCAATCTCAATGATAATCTGACTAGAGCCCGCGTCAATGGCATTTTCTACCAACTCTTTGACCACACTGGCAGGACGTTCAATGACCTCCCCAGCTGCAATCTGGTTTGCCAACACCTCTGGTAATTCAATAATATGAGACATCTTTCAGCCCCTTTCCGTATCTATTTTCCTAGAAATTGATAGTGCTATTATACCATATTTCAGAAAGGACAGAAAAGCAAGCGCCACATAGGAGCCAAATTCCTCCACATAGACAAAGGCCCTTGCCATAGGCTGTAAAATAGTGTTTAATAAAGGTGTACAAGAAGTGATCACAATTTTGTATAAAAAACAAGGAGAGAAATTTATGAAAGTAGAACTACAGATTAGTGAAACTTACGAAGAGGAAAAGCTGATTGTTCAAGCACCTCAGCCGACAGATAAAGTCCAGAAAGTCATCGATTTCGCAGAAAATCTGGACCAAAGAGAAAAAATCAAAGGGAAAATCGATGATCAGGTCTATCTAGTTGAGATTGGCAAGATTCAGCGCTTCTATATCGAGAATCGAAAGGTTCTAGCAGAAACCGCGAGTCAGACCTACACCATTGACTTACGACTCTATCAGGTCCTTGAAATTCTGCCAACCAATTTTATCCAAATTTCCCAATCAGAAATCATCAATATCGATTTCATCTCTCATCTCAAGCTCACCCCCAACGGCCTAGTAGAAATTTTCTTGAAAAACGAAAGCTTCACCTACTCTTCACGCCGTTATCTAAAAACCATCAAGGAGAAATTAGAACTATGAAAAAACAAATCTTTCACGACGCAGCCGCCGGTGTTCTTATCGGCCTCATCCTCTCTATCATCTTTTCACTCATTTATGCACCAAATACCTACGCACCGCTCAATCCCTACTCTCTCATCGGCCAAGTGATGACTCAACATCAGGTTCACGGTGCCCTGGTCTTGCTCTACTGTACTCTTATCTGGGCAGCCATCGGTATTCTCTTCAACTTTGGTAAACGATTATTCAGCCGTGACTGGAGCATGCTTCGTGCGACGCTTTCCCATTTCTTCCTCATGCTGGCTGGCTTTATCCCACTGGCAACTCTGGCAGGTTGGTTCCCTTTCCACTGGTTCTTCTATCTCCAGCTCATTATCGAGTTTGCGATTGTCTATCTCATCATCTGGGCTATTCTCTATAAAAGAGAGGCTAAAAAAGTGGATCACATCAATCAACTCTTGAAGCATAAAAAGTAAGAACCTCATAATAAGCAAAGCCGAGAAAGAAACTTCTCGGTTTTTCTTTATCCTGCTGCACCTTATACTCAATGAAAATCAAAGAGCAAACTAGGAAGCTAGCCGCAGGTTGCTCAAAACATTGTTTTGAGGTTGTGGATAGAACTGACGAAGTCAGTAACCATACCTACGGTAAGGCGACGCTGACGTGGTTTGAAGAGATTTTCGAAGAGTATTGCTATCATAGTAGTTATTTTCAGATCTTCTTTGTAAATTTTCTGTAATTTTCTATCTTTTTTCAAAATATTCTTGCATTTTCCCAAAGTTTTTTGTAGAATATAGATTACATATCCAGATTATTCTGAAAATTCAAAAAGGAGTATTTATCATGTCGCAAGCTATTTCCTTAAATCAATCAACCTGGACAAGTAAACTAAAAGCAATGGGACCTGGAATCCTAATGGCAACTGCCGCTGTTGGAGGTTCCCACATTGTATCTTCCACTCAAGCTGGCGGTTCTTACGGTTGGTCTCTACTTCTCTTGGTCATCTTAGCCAATGTCTTTAAATATCCATTTTTCCGTTTTGGTGCTGAATACACAGCTGATACTGGAAAGACTTTGGTTGAAGGTTATGCCGAAAAAGGAAAACTCTATCTCTGGATTTTCTTTATTCTCAATGTCTTTTCGGCTATGGTCAACACGGCTGGTGTTGCCATTCTGTGCTCAGCTATCATCGCCAGTGCCTTCCCAATGATTGGTCTTAGCATCACTCAGTGGTCCCTCATTCTCGTTGCCATCATTTGGGCTATGTTACTCTTTGGAGGCTACAAACTTTTAGACGGCATGGTCAAATGGATCATGTCAGCTTTGACCATTGCAACTGTTCTTGCAGTTATCATAGCAGCGGTCAAGCATCCAGAATACAGTTCTGATTTTGTCGAGAAGACACCTTGGCAAATGGCAGCTCTGCCCTTCATCGTCTCCCTCCTAGGATGGATGCCTGCTCCTATTGAAATTTCATCTATCAATTCACTTTGGTCAGCTGAAAAGAGAAAGACCGTCAACTTTAACAAAGAAGACGCTCTGTTTGACTTTAACACTGGTTATATTGGAACAGCTATCCTAGCCGTCTTCTTTGTGGCACTGGGAGCACTGATTCAGTATCCTACAGGGCAGGCGGTTGAAGCTGCTTCAGCCAAATACATCTCTCAATTCGTGGGCATGTATGCCTCTGTTCTTGGCGAATGGTCCCGTTACTTGATTACCTTTATTGCTTTCCTGTGTATCTTTGGAACAGTTATAACTGTTATCGATGGCTATTCTCGCGTTAATCAGGAATCTCTCCGACTGCTAATCAGTCAAAAAGAGGACAATCGTAAATCTTTGAACATCTGGATGACCATCACTGCTATCATCGGTATCGTCATTATCAAGTTCTTCGCTGGTCAGGTTTCAACCATGCTCCGCTTTGCCATGATTGGCTCTTTCCTGACAACACCTTTCTTTGCTCTTTTGAATTACGCCTTGGTAACGCGTGAAAACAAAAATCTTCCTTCTTGCCTCAAACACCTTGCCATTGCGGGATTGATTTTCCTCTTTGGCTTCGCCATCTTCTTTATCTACGCACTCGCAATCGGAAAAGCAGGGTAAGGGACAAGCGCGAGATGAAGATAAGGTTTCATTTCAAGAGAACATTCAGCAAATATTTCTATGATAAAAAGCATAAGAACAAGGTTTTGAAGACCTGAACTTATGCTTTTTTACGTTCTTAAAGACTGTTTATACTCAAAAAACAGTTGAACAACTTCAACCACCTCTTATAAGAACTTTATACTATTCGAGAATCTCTTCAAACCACGTCAGCTCTATCTGCAACCTCAAAGCTGTGCTTTGAGCAACCTGCGACTAGCTTCCTAGTTTGCTCTTTGATTTTCATTGAGTATTAATTCTCCTTTTCCAACTCATACAAATCTGCGATAATAGCTGCGACACGTTTGATATCTTCCAGCATGCCTCGCATTTCAAAGTCAGCCAATACAGGGAAGCCAAAGCGTTGACTGTATTGCTTGGCTGTTAGGCAGTATTGGTTATTAAAGTTACGATTTCCTGACCCAACCACACCAAAACACTTACTAGCATTGTTACCATAGGCAATAAAATCTCCCACCGGTGTCGTCAAAATCTCAACATCTCCGTTATCCACGCCATTCCCACCTTCGAGATAGGTCGGCAAAAAAGCGACATAGGGATGGTCCATTTCATAGAAATTTTTGCCTTCCTTGACCAAATCCTTGATATGAATCTTTTGAACCTCAATCCCTTTGTACTGGGACAAGAGATAGTCTTTCAAGCGCGTCACAAAACTTTCAGTGTTGCCACTCAAACTAATATAAACTAAAGAAATTGTCTTCATATGTACCTCCATGATTTTATTTTTAATCGAAAAAGAACTACCAAGATTGTAACTTGATAGCTCTTTTTTGTCAATACTTAAGCAAGATTTTCTGCTTCCTCTTCTTCTGCCAAGGCTTTCTGCTGACGCCATATCTTGTAGAAGACAAGGGCTAGGAAGAGAATATTGATGACGATAGAGAGAATGCTAACGGCTTGTGAAATAACACTGATCCCTAAACGCATGGTCTCATCGTGAACTAACTGCACAGCGTCCTGTAAACTAACATAGCCATAAATCGAACCAATAATGGCTAGCAAAACATAGCCGACATAAGTATAATTTGCATACTGCAAATTCTTACGAATAAGGAAGACAATCGCTACAACCACTAAAATAGCAGATAGCACAATCAAGGCCATATTAAAAATAGAATGAGTTGATTCTGCTACTCTATAGCTGTAATTGATGTTGTCTTCTAATTGCTGAGCACTGACCCCTGCAACTTGTTTCTGAGCGGCACGAAGGGCTTCTTTGCTAGGTAAGGGACTCAACATTCCAAACAGAGACATAGCTGAAATAAGGGCAGACAAGATTAGCAAGACCCATAGATAAATTGGTTTCTTTTTCATAATAGAACCTCCTGATAATATTATTCATATTATAGCACTTTTTGTAAAGGAATACAAATCTTACAGTATCGTTTCTACCTGTTTTCGGTAGGCTTTTGGCGATTTTCCGCACAATTTTCGGAAAACTTTATAGAAATATCCAAGGTTACTGTAACCAACAGCATAACAAATATCTTCGATACTATCACTGGTTGAAAGCAAGAGCTGCTGGGCAGCCTTAATGCGTTGTTTGTTTAGTAATTCTGCGAAGGTCGAATCGGTTTCTCGCTTAATCAACTGCCCTAGATAGACAGGATTGATAAAGAGGGCCTTACTGATATCCTTGAGGGAAAGCTCTTTTTGGTAATCACGACCAATGACTTCCAACACACTGACCACATTTTCATTCATACGGTATTGACCGAAAAAGCTGGTCAGAGTTTCCTTGATATAAGAAACCAATTCATCGAAGGATTGAATAGCATGAATCGTTTTGACAATGTCCGTCATATCATCAGCTTTGAGATGTTCAAACAAGTGAAAGACATCCATGACAAACTGGATAAAAAGCTGTTTGGTAATCGGAACACGGGGTGTATTTTCAAGAACCACCTTCTCCAAGAGGTTTAACTCTTCCACGATTTGATTGAGGTTCCCCTGAATGATAACCCTATAAATCGGTTCGTAATAGGCAAAGAGACTCTCAGACTGTTTTAAATTTACAGAACCGTAAAAGAGGGCTTTCTCAGCATTCAGCTTCCAGCGTTCAAAGTGTTCTTGATAGGGAGCTTCAAAGGGAGTAACGACTAAACCATCTAGGGGTTGATCAGAAATAAAAATCTGCCAGTCTTGACCCAAGACATAGTAGGGAATGGTGAAGGAACCTTGTTTTTCCTTGGATAGACCTATCCACCAATTCTCCTTATCCCCTAAATAACTAACAAATCCAGCCTCGTCTAATTCTTGACTAAGAGTCTGACTTTTCTTTCCTCTCTCGCCGAGCTGACCTGCAATCTTCTCCAGCAGATTTCCTAACTCTACCTTATCAACAGGCTTGACCAGATAGTCCACCACACTAAGATTCATAGCTCTTTTTACATAATCAAACTCCTGATAACCTGAGAGCAGGATATAGGCAGTATCTGGTAAGATTTCTTTCATCTCCCGAATCATATCAAGCCCTGTTTTGTCGGGCATATTGACATCTGAAATGATGACATCGACGGGATTGTTCTGAACATATTCTAGGGCTTCATCGGCATGACTGGCTGTTGCGACAACCTCCATATCCCACTTATCAAAGGGGATCAAACGTTTCAGACCTTCTGTCACCATGTACTCATCATCTACTAATAATACTTTATACATTTTCTCCCTTTCTACTCATCTTGAATTGTAATACGATACTGAACACCTGCTTGCTCTGCAGACTCTATAGTAATGGCATAGCGGTCTCCAAAATAGAGCACAAAACGCTCATGTACATTTGCAATCCCGATAGACTGCCTTTTCGCACTATAGCTGGCTTGATGTTCAAAATGTCTCTGATTTAATTTTTCTCGGATATTTGCCAGCTTTTCAGCCGACATTCCACGGCCATTATCGACCACTAAAATTTCCACAAAACCATCCTGTTTAAGCGCTTTGATGCTAATCACATTATCTGTCCGCCTGTGGTCAACACCATGCGCAAAATAATTTTCTACCAGCGGTTGCAAGGTAAACTTGGGAATCTTCATATTCTCTAACTCTGGATCTATCTTGAAACCATAGGCAATGGACTTGGGATAGCGAACCATGCAGAGATAGCTGTATTTACGGCAAAATTCTAATTCCTGTTTGAGAAGAGTTTCTCTTTCGTCAGAAATATTGTTCCGCAAGAGACTACTGAATTCATAAATGATATCTGCCAACTCATCTTGACTCTGCATAACTGCATACATGCGCAAGAACTCCAGCGTATTATACATAAAATGAGGATTGATTTGCGCCTGCAAGGCTCGCATATTGGCATCTTTTTGACTAAGTTCTAACTGGTAAATATCATGGATGTTCTTTTCCAATCGATCCAACATATCATTGGTCGTCTCCGCGATTAGGAGTAATTCCTGATCTTTTTCGGAAATGTCAATCCGACGCCCCTCTTCGCCTTGAGCAATGACTTGAATGGATTCCACTAAATCCACTACCTGCTTTTGGTAATTAGCAAAAGTCTGCCTCAAAGTCAGATAAAGAATGATAATAAAGAGAAGGCTCAAGCCCACAATCAAAGCAGAGCTAGTCACTGTTCCTTGTAAAACAAAGTTTTTGGGAACTGCCACCTGAACCTGATATCCATGAGAGGTTAAGCCAACTAGCCAATTTTCACTCTCCTTATCAACTGTTTCACCAATATGAAAAATCTCCGTATCAAAAGGTGAGGTCACTGTTACTGCCATCGGAGTATGACCTCTAGTATTATCAATGGCATGGTATAAAACAGCAGGATCCAAGGAGATGTAAATCACTCCTAAGTCTTGATCTGACACTGGATCTGACACCGGAATGGCAAAACTATTTCCTGCTGGTTTGAAATCCTCAGCCCTGATTTTTTCTCCACTACGTTTGTCTTTAGTAGAAACATAGACTTCCTTGTAATCTTGAAAAGCAATGGCCACTCCAGTTACAAAATCATTTCGAACATAGAGGTCATCAACATTTTCATGCAGAGAAACTGATACATAAGGCGAAGCTTTCCGCTCTAATTGCCAGTAAAAATAGTCTGGCATGCTAAGGCTAAAGTATTTATAGATTCCCTCAATACGAGCTTGATTTTCAACTAAAGCCTGAGCTATCTGGGTTGATTCTCTATGGTAATATTCAATTTCACTCACTGTTCTAGCAGTTACACGCTGGGCTACTCTCTGGGCTTCCTTTTCCCGTGAATCCCAGTCAGCGTAAGAGAGTAAGATTGCAAAACTCGCAATAATAATGATCATCACTGAACTGTAGGTTCGCAGAAGCGTATGTAGCCAAAACTGCTTCATCCTACTTTGTCGCCAATTTTTCATGGATACTTTCATAGACCGGTTCCAACATATCACTGATAAAGAAATGCCACATCCCAATTCCTACAAAGAAAAGCAGAGCAGGCATATAGTAACCAATTGCTACAAGTAGCACGGTCCCAAGGAGAACCTTGACCACAGCTGCTAGGCTCATAAAGATGCCAATCAAGGATAGTTTGAGGCTATTTCGATAGGACAAATCAAAATAAACTTGTAATTTCAAAGATACTGTATAAGCCAAAAAGATCAGGGCAACTACTAGAACATTTAAAAAGGTCGCAATCAAATGAACAATGGTCTGATGAGGCAATTGTACCAAGAGATACAGGCCATAAACCAAAACTAGATCCACTCCTAGAAAGCTATAGAAAATCAGGTTGCTTGAGACAAAATTTTGCTTATAAAGAGACCAGGCCTCCTTCAAACTGTATTCCCGAAAGCTATAACCATGTTCTGCATATAGGCTCATCAAGGTGGCACTAGCAGGCGCTAGACCAAGGATAATCCCTCCCACCAAGGTTAATAGCCAAAAGAAGGCTGTCGCAATCATCCCTAAAAAGAAACGATTAAAGACAAAGTCTAAAAATCTCCCCATGATATCCTCCTAAAAATAACTATGAAACTATTATATCATATTTCAAGCGTTTTCAAAAACTTCTAGTATCCATTTACAATCCCATCAAACCATGGTAAAATGAGAATTGTGAAAAAATGATCAGGAGACAATTCATGGAAAAATCTATCTTAACTACACTGCTTTTTGCAGTTCTTTACTTCCTCTGCATGGGGATTGGTGTTCTTTTGGGCAATCTCCTTGACCAAACTGGAAACATGTTTTATGCGCCTGCTTTTACTGCCCTTGTCGGCGGTAGCGTCTATATGATTCTAGTCGCAAAAGTTCCGCGCTTTGGAGCCGTTACCACTATCGGTCTTGTTATTGCTCTCTTTTTCTTGGGAACTAAACACGGTGCCGGTGCCTTCCTTCCTGGAATTATCTGTGGGCTGCTAGCAGATGGAGTAGCTAACCTCGGAAAATACAAGAACCAAACTAAGAATTTCCTTTCTTTCATACTCTTTGCCTTTAGCACAGCAGGACCAATCTTACTCATGTGGATTGCACCCCAAGCCTATATGGCAACCCTTCTAGCAAGAGGAAAATCGCAAGAATATATCGACCGTATCATGGTTGCGCCAAACCCTGGAACTGTCCTTCTATTTATCGCAAGTATTGTCATCGGAGCCCTAGTGGGTGCCTTGATTGGACAAGCCTTGAGTAAAAAATTTGCACAGAAAATCTGATTAGTTAAAAAGAGCCAGGCGGCTCTTTTTTATTTATGGCTCAAGACTTGGTCAAGAAGTCTCCCAAGAATTGATACTCTTCGAAAATCTCTTCAAACCACGTCAACGTCGCCTTGCCGTAGGTATATGTAACTGACTTCGTCAGTCTTATCTCCAACCTCAAAACAGTGTTTTGAGCAACCTGCGGCTAGTTTCCTACTTTGCTCTTTGATTTTCATTGAGTATGAATTTAAAGATAATCAAAATGATAATGATGGTTGCCAAGATAGTTTTATCGTGATTGTAGCGGTTAAATCCATAAGCGATGACTACGTTACCAATACCGCCAGCTCCAACCGCACCGGCCATAGCTGTTTCCCCAACAAGGGAAATCAAGGTCACAGTCGTCACACGGATCAAATCTGGAAGACCTTCTAGTAAGCCTGATTTGCCTAGGTTAAACTTTTTTACCTGAAAAACTTCTTTTTTCTAGTGGTAAAATCAACCCTATCACACTCACTACCAAAAATACCCACCAACAAAGCCTGATATCTTGCAAAGCTAAGAAGGAAAATACAGACATCCCCAAAGGTAATGTTAGGGAAACAATCATACTCAAGAGATTATTACTTCGAGCTAATACATCCGCGCTCAAATTAGACAATAACAGAGTATCTAATTTAGGCATTGATTTCGACATCAAATACATGACAAAGGTTAAGCAGGCAACACCTACTAGAGGAGAAAAATCTAAAATATTAGCAGTAGCAAGCAAGACAAACAGACTTGCATTGAGCGATAGCAAACTTGAAAACGACAATTTCCCAAAATAATCATTGGGGGTTAGGCTACCAAGAATAGCTCCTCCCAAGCTAACACATTCAATTAAAAATAGGGCTTGAGCATAGCTGAGATGATAGATAGTATGGTCTAATAAGTAAAAGTGATAAATACCTCCAACAGCTCCTCCCAAAGTATTCATTACCAAAATGACAAGGATCATTTTAAACAAAGATTTACTTTCTCTTTGCCTAAAGATATCATCCATGTCCGCATAGATTGCCTTAACTTGTTGAAGTAAACTAATCGACTCATTCTCTACCGTTACAGACAAATACGTCAATTCTCTTCTATTTTTGAACAAAATAAGAGAAGATAGTAAAAAGAAGCCAGCATTCACAATTGCAACAAAAGAAAAATTTTGATTGCTGGTTGTGAGTAACCACACTCCTAAGGCTTGACCTCCTAGATTTGATAAATAGGAGACAAACTGAGTAAAGGAATAAGCTTCATAGAGCTTATCTTCCGAAATATTATGCTGGATAATCGGCATACGAAGGCCTGCTGTATAATCTGATAAAATATCCGAACAGATATTAACCATACAGATAACAGCAAACGTTACGAAGTTCTGATCATGAATCACACTAGCAATCAAAAGAAATAGGAGACTTTGCACACAACCAACCCAGATAATTGTCCCTGCTTTATTCCGAGTATGATCCGCCTTAATCCCAACATAAAAAGTAAATAGGAAAGGTAAAATCGTAATCATATTCGCCATAAATACAGCTATATTTTTAAAGGGTAGACTCGCAGCATAAACGATAAATACCAGATTATAAATATAAGCTCCACTTGAGCTCAAAAACCTCGATAAGGTCAGTATTCTAAATAAATGATGTCTTAAGAATAGTTTCATAACAGGCCTTTCTCCATATTTCAAAGAGTATTCTATTGAAGCCAGTATAACAAAAAAAGCGGGACTCCCCACTTTTTTGTAATATATTTTTTCTGAAAATAGGAACTCTAGCTCCTAGATACTGCTATTTATCACTCCATCTACAAATCCATTTATTTTTCATCAGTCGATGTAACGAGAATATATTACAAATCTTTATTTGAAAGCTGATTTGCAAAATAGTTTTCATAGTATCTTGCACCATCTACATACTCTAAATCTTGTAAGATTGTAATGCCTCTCTGGATTTTCTCAAGACCCTTATTTTTTACATTAAAAATAGTATCATAATACCCTTTAGCAATCATATAAATGATTTTAAGATAAGCTTGAGATTCTGGCAATTCTCGTTTTTCAATCTGAAAGATAAAATAATCTGCTTTTAATTTATCCTTTTCCTCTATCGCTTTAAAGAGTCCATTAATTAAAATGGTGTCAATACCAACTTTGTTACTAGGTAAAGAGCCTAATAAATCCGTCTTTTGTAACATCTCCCTAGAATATTTAAAATAGAGGGGCAGAGGAAACAAAGTAGAAATCGTTGAAAATAGTTCCAATTCATAATTTCCCCAGATGTCAATAGTAAAAAAATAGTCATAGAGAAAAGTCAGTTCTTCATCCGTTGCCCTTATTTTTGAATCAAAAAACACAAGAAGGCTTTTGATACGAATCATTTGTAAAAGATAGCTTGTTTCACCACTTGACCTATACTTTTGAGTCATCTCTTCATACAAGGAATGGAGAGAATCAATCCCTTCTCTGTCATATAGATCCCAAAGATTTTCTTGAAAAGCCAGAACCTTTTTCTGAGAAAAACCACGTACCAAGTACATAAATTCATTCAAATCAGAGTGGATGTTATCTAAGGCAGTAATCAATTTCATAGATGATAGGTCTGCTTCTCCACGCTCAAATTTGCTCAACATGGAATAAGTAAACTCTCCTCCCGTCGCCTCCTGTAGAGATACATTCCGACTCTTTCTCAATTCTTTAAAAACTTCTCCCAGATTTTGCATATTGACTCCCCACAATTCTTAACTCTTTTACTCATAAAAGTAACGGTTGATAGCAACCAGTACAGAGAATTTTAAGTCTTGACTATAACGATAACTCCTATGAATGATGTACAGATTGCCTAATTCTCTTTATTTATGGCTCAATTTCTTAGTCAAGAAATCTCCCAAGAATTGGATTGCAAAGATAATCAAAATGATAATGATGGTTGCCAAGATAGTCACATCGTGATTGTAACGGTTAAATCCATAAGCGATGGCTACGTTACCAATACCGCCGGCTCCAACCGCACCAGCCATAGCTGTTTCCCCAACAAGAGAAATCAAGGTCACAGTTGTCACGCGGATCAAGTCTGGAAGACCTTCTGATAGGTAAACACCCACGATGTCCCAGAAAGTCGCTCCGCTAGCTTGAGCCGCCTCAATGACACCACCATCTAGCTCAGCCAAGACAACCTGCACTTGACGGGCAAAGAAGGCAAAGACTGCAAAAGATAGGGGTACGATAGCTGCATTTGGACCAATGCTTGTTCCTACGATTAGATGAGAGAAGGGTGACAAGACTGCCAAGAGAATGATAAATGGTACCGCACGGAAAATGGAAGTAATCTTATCTAAAATCCAGAAGACGACTTTATTCTCCAAGACACCACCTGGCGCTGTCAAGACGAGAAAGAGACCTGCCACTAGCCCCAAGAAGCCTCCGATAATGAAGGAAAGAACTGTCATATAAAGAGTTAAGTAGATAGCCGTTCCCCAGCCTGCCTGACCAGCCCAGCCCATCTTATAGACATTTGGTAAATAGGTTTGAATCAATGATTCCATCTTACTGTACTCCCTTCAATACTTTTAGTTGTACACCTGCTTGACGAATGGCTTCTTGGGCACCTGCCAAGGCTGCTTTTTCACCTGACAAGACCACCACCAATTCTCCAACAGGAGTACCATCGAGAATTTCGATATTCCCATAGAGAATATTAGCCATTACTTGGTAATGCTTGTACAATTCATTCAAAAGTGGCTCGTCTGTTGAAGCTCCAGCGTACTTGAGTTGCACCAAGAGACTGTTTTCAGACAAGTGTTCCACGATTTCTTGCTTCTCGATTTTGACCATGGCTTCGTCAATACCTGTAGCTGTTGAGATAAAGTCTTGAGTCAAAGGTTGTTTAGGGTCTGAGAAGATTTCAAGCACACTACCCTCTTCAATCAAATGCCCATCCTGCATAACCGCCACACGGTTGGCAATGTCTTTGACAATCTGCATTTCATGCGTAATCAAGACAACAGTCAAGCCTAATTTTTGGTTCAAATCTTGCAACAAGGCCAAAATCTGCTTGGTTGTCTTCGGATCAAGGGCAGAAGTTGACTCGTCTGAAATCAAGATTTTTGGATCATTTGCCAAGGCACGCGCAATAGCCACACGCTGTTTTTGCCCTCCAGATAGTTGTGAAGGGTAGTTTTCAGCACGGTCTGCCAAACCAACCAAGTCCAACAACTTAGCTACTTTAGCCTTCTTGTCTTCCTTGCTGAGTCCAGAGTGTTTAAGTGCAAAGGCTACATTCTCCTCTGCTGTCTTTTGGCTCATCAGGTTAAAGTGCTGGAAAATCATCCCGATATCCTGACGTTTACGACGCAACTGCTCGGCCGTCAAGGTGACCTTACCATCAAAAATCACATCGTCGTCAATGGTAATTTTCCCTGCAGATGGTTTTTGTAAGAGATTAATCACCCGTACAAGGGTTGATTTCCCTGCTCCAGAATATCCAACGATTCCGTAGATATCCCCTTCTTGGATGTGAATGGTCACATCCTTGACCGCTGTGATAGTTCTCCTCTTTTGGTGAAAAGTCACATCGATCTGATCTAACTTGATAATATCTCTACTCATAGCTTCTAATCAGCTCCTCTACTAATTCAATATGGGTGTAGTAATCGGCGATTCGCACGTTCTCATCTCCACCGTGGTCTCGGCTATTGGCATTTCCTAGACCGAAGGCCACCATTGGCACCTCTAGGGCATCAAAGACCGTATGCATAGGCCCTGTCCCTGCTGTCGTCGGCAAGACTGAAACGCCCTGTGGATAGAATTTCTTGGCCAACTCAATCACATTGAGAATGGCTGGTGCGCTCATATCGCTTCGATAGCTCATCTCTCCCAAGGTATAGTATAATTCTACCCTATCAAAGCCATTTTTGTCTAGCTGTTTCCGAATTTTTTCCAGAACATCATGCGGTTCTAAGCCCGGAACCAGACGAACCTCTAGCTTGGCACTGGCTTCTGCAGGCAAAATCGTTTTAACTCCTTGTCCTTGATAACCTGACTGAATCCCTTCGATATTAAGGGCTGGTTCAAAAAAGAAACGTTTTAGAAAGGCCATCCGCTCCTCCTGTAAGAGAGGCAACTCCAATCCATAAATCCGACTAACTTCCTCTGGGTTTCGTTGACCATAAGTTTCTAGCAAGGACATTTCTCGTTCATTTGGCTCTTGTACTTCTTCGTACAAACCTTCAACCAAGATACGGCCATCCGCAGCACGAAGAGACTGTAAGGCTTGGAGGAGATACCAAGGAGCTGATTCCACAACCCCACCATAACTAGAATGGATATCGACATCCGCACTTTTTACCTTGGCATCAAAGGTCACAATCCCCTTATTTCCACCAGAAATTTCCAGCTGTTCCAAGGCATTTTTGGTTCCTTGTTCCCAGACCAATAAATCCGCCCCACGGAGTTTATCCGCATGTTTTTCCAGATACTTATCTAGGTCTGTCGAGGCCGATTCCTCCGCTCCCTCCATGATAAAACTGATGTTGACAGGCAGGTCATCGTGGTGCTGCATGTATTTTCTCAAAGCACTCAAACGAGCTGTGATATGACCCTTGTCGTCATCAACTCCACGCCCATACATAAAGCCATTGCGGACCGAAAGCGTAAAGGGATCCTCTGTCCAGACCTGATCCCCGTCCGCTGGTACAGTGTCATAGTGGTTATAGAAAATCAGGGTCTTGGCATCTGGACGCGAACTCTTGAAATGCGCCATGACAAAAGGCGCCGTGTAAGTCTCATCAATCTCCACTTCAGCCCCCACACGCTTGAAAATCTCACCCAGATAGTTGGCAACTTCTTTGAGACCCACTTGCTGGGCAAAGACTGATTTCTTAGAAATCAAGGTACGCAAAACCTCAAAATAATGCTGGGCTACATGATCTTTTTCAAATTTTTCAATTTGTTCTTGTTCGCTAGGAAAAACCATATTCTCTCTACCTTTCTATGAACTACTCTTCCTGACAATTCATGCTCTATACAAAAGCAAGAGGTGGAATTCTCTCTCCCACCTCCCTGTTTCTTATTACCAAACTGGTTGATCCAAACCGTCTGATGTTTCTTCGATAACTTTTTTCACCTCATCTGTGTGGTAAGCTGCGATCACTTTCTTGATAGCATCAGCCTTAGGTGATGTTTCCCAATCTTTTTTCGCAACGATGATGTTGTACCATTGTTTTGAGTTTTCATCAGCTTGTTCTTTGAAGAGTGCTTTCTTGTAGTCCAATTTTGCTTCTGTAACGAAGGTATTGTTTACAACGGCAGCGTCAACTGATGACAATGAACGAGCTGTTTGGCTAGCATCCAATTCAGTGATTTTCAAGTTCTTTGGATTTTCTTTGATGTTAGCAACTGTTGCAAGAGCAGTTCCTGAAACGTCCAATTTAATCAAGCCAGCTGATTGAAGCAAGTAAAGCGCACGACTTTCGTTTGTAGCGTCGTTCGGTACAGCGATTTCTCCGTTTGCTGGGATGTCTTCTACTTTAGTGTACTTGTTGTCACTTCCATTCAAACCTGAGTAAAGGCGGATTGGAGAGATGTATGTATCTGCAATCGCTACAAGGTCTTTTCCGTTTTCTTTGTTCCAGTTGTTCAAGAAGTTATAGTGTTGGAAAGCGTTCAAGTCTACTTCGCCGTCAGCAGTTGCCTTGTTTGGTTGTGAGTAGTCTGTGAACTCTGTAAATTCCAAAGTGATGCCGTCTTTTTTAACCAATTCTTGGACCTTATCCCAACGCGCTTCTTCAGAACCGCTACGGTTGACAGTTGCAATTTTGATAGTTGTTGCATTGTCTGCTTTCTTTTCTGAGTTTCCGCAAGCTGCAAGAGCCAAACCTGCGACTGTAGCAAGGGCTGCTAGGCCAAGCCATTTTTTAATTTTCATGATTCTTTCTCCTTAAAAATAATACCGTACTAGTATCTCACAATTTGTTTGATTTCACAAATTGTTATTAGATAGCCAGATATATAGTTTAAAACTATACCCCTAAAAACTGAGAAATCACCCCCCTTACTCAGAATGGATGATTTCAAATAATTATTTAATATCAGCTTCTGCTGGTAGGTAAGTGTCCCCGAAGAATTGTTTTGACAATTTTTCAAGAGTTCCGTCTTTGTAGAGTTCTTGGATACGTTTGTCTACAAATGTTTTCAACTCATCTTGACCTTTAGCAAGAAGTGGGTAAACATAAGGTTGTTGGTCGCTTGGAAGTTCGATAACTTTCAAGTTGTCCAAACCTTGGTCCTTGATGACTGTTTCAACACCGATTTTATCAAAAATCTTGTAGTCAAACTGGCCATCGCTCAAGCGTCCCATGATTTGTTGGAAGTCTGCTTTAGTATACTTTAGGACAGTTGGATTATCTGAATGTTGTTTGTTGTAGTCTTCTAGCTGTTTAGCAGAAGTTGTCCCTTGAACAACTTCTGTTGATTTTCCACCGATATCATCAAGCGATTTGATGCTAGGGTCATCTTTTTTCACTACAAGAACGTTAGGGTTTTTAGCAGTTGGAGCTGCATAAAGGTATTTTTCAGCACGTTCTTTAGTGTAGCTGATGTTGGCAACAGCCATATTGTAACGGTCGGCATCAAGTCCTGCAAAGACTCCTGACCACTCTGTCTTCTCAAACTTGACATCATACTTGTCAGAGTCTTTAAAGATAGCGCGAACCACTTCAATTTCGTAACCAGTCAATTCGCCATTTTCTTCATAGTTGAATGGTTTTGGTGTAGCATTAGTTGCAACGATAATTTCTTTCTTGCTAGCTGCTTCTCCTTCTTTCTTAGCACCACCTGAGCAAGCTGCTAAAACACCTGCAGCAACAAGCCCTAAAGCAGCAAGAGATGAGTATTTAACGATTTTTTTCATGTCATTTCCTCCAAAATAGAATACCTTATAATCTTAACAGAAAAAGACCATTTACGCCATTATATGATATCTATATCTGTGATAGGTTTTCTTTATGGCTGATTTATACTCAATGAAAATCAAAGAGCAAACTAGAAAGCTAGCCACAGGTTGCTCAAAACACTGTTTTGAGGTTGGAGATAAGACTGACGAAGTCAGTTACATATACCTACGGAAAGGCAAAGCTGACGTGGTTTGAAGAGATTTTCGGAGAGTATTAAAAGACCAAACGCAAGACGGCAATCAAGACCACTCCAAAGAGAACTGTTCCGACTAGATTGCGGTAGCGAAAGGCTACCCAAGCTGTTGGAAAGACGGCTAAGAAGTCCAGCCATTTGATTTGAGGCAAACTTCCAACCTTACCTGCCACTACGCTTGAAAGAATCAAGGCAAAAATAATAGAGACGGGCAAGAACTTCAAAAAACGCTCAACGATCGCAGGCAAGCCCTTATACTTGACCAAGATGAAGGGAATCATACGGGGAATCCAGGTCACAAGACCAGAGAAAATAACTGCTAATAAAAGATACTTACTGACCATCTAAAACCACCCCCATGCTACAACCAAGTAGCGTCGCAAACAGAACAGCTAGCGACTGAGACACCACTGTCAAGAGTAAAAAGAAGGACACCGCAACAACTGCTAGGATAATGAGCAGATTGCGGACAGGAATCCGTCTTTGCATAATCTGAAATTGCGAAGCAAAAATACCGATAAACATCCCAACTAGGGCAAAATCTAAACCAAAGATTTCTGGATTTGGTAACAGACCACCCAGAGCCGTTCCGGCAACTGTTCCCACAAACCAAGCCACATAGCTGTTAAGATTGTTTCCGTGCATCCACATAGGATTGACCTTGTCTGCATGGGCCAATTCGCCCATCAAAACACCATAAGTCTCATCCGTCAAGATACTAGACATACCGATATTGTGCCAGAGACTAGTATGACGAAAATAGGTCGACGCATGCAAACTCAACAAAAAGAGACGCAAATTGATCAAAAAAACCGTCATAGCAATGGCAGCCACAGGCGCTTGAACCGCAATCAGGGCCAACATGGCAAACTGGGCGCTCCCAGCATAAACAAAGAGGCTCATCAAGCCCATCTCAACAGGTGTCACATAGGGCGCACCGATAATCCCACAGGCAAGTCCGATACTGACATAACCAAGGGCCGTTGGCATGGCTGCCTGCGCTCCCTCCCAAAATCCTTTTTCTTTCATCTTTCTCCTCATATTGTCTTAATAGGTGGGCTGAAAAGACTCCAGCCACAGCATGGACTATTATAACACATTCAGGAAAGAGAAAAAAGTCTGTTGATTTTGACCATCATAAAAAGACTGGCAATCCAGTCTCAAACATATATTAAACAAATTCTCCGCTAAATACTTTCACGAATATTCAGAAGCATGACAAAGGCAACTAGAAGAAATAGCAATAAAACAAAGCTAACTGCCAGAGTTCCAAAGCTAGTAGCAATGGTTACCAAAGCTATTGTAAATAAGCTAGGTAAAACAACCGTAATAGCACCGATAGAAGATTGAACTGCTCCCATTGACTCCTCAGGTATTTGTTTAAAGACGAGTTCTTGCAATCTAGGAGAGAGAACACCTGCGAAAAAGGCATCCAAGGTACTAAAGATAAGAATCCAGTCAAAACGAACTGTGGCAAATCCTACTAGAAGAAGCAATTGGATGACAAGTGAGGCATAGAGAGCTGTTTTTATAGAAATCGTATTTTTCAGATAGCCACTTACAAGACTTCCGACAATCAGGGCTGACAGTTCAAAAGTGGATAGCAAGGCAAGAGATTGACCTGTTTGTAAATTCAAAAAGGGTTGATTCCTCAAAAACAGAGTAGAAACAGGAACTGTAACATTTATCACTGCTTGACTAATAGAAATAATAAACAAAACTAAGAGCACCTTATTCATATTCCATATCAATTTCGATGATTGGAGCAAATGCTGGCAAAAGGATTTTACAGAGAGTCCTTCTTGATAGCTAATCGTTTTTTCTACTTTCAAGAGGTCAGTTTTTATGAATAGGATACCTAAAAATGCGATTAAAAAGGTAAGAGCGTTCAGTAAGGAAATAAACTGGATGGATAGAATACCTAATAAGACTCCTCCTAAAATATTACTGATTGTTTTCACTAAACTAACAGTTGACTGTTTAAATCCAATAGCTTCTGCCAGATGGTCTTGTCCAATAATTCTAATGAAAATCGGAGTGAGCATGGCGCCTGAAAAATAACTCAATGTGTCAGACAAGAGGTTAATCAGACAAATAAAGGCTACTAGTACTAAGGAAAAGGACTGCCCTGAAAGCGATAAGGACACTATAGAGTAAAGCAAAAATTTTGCAAAACTAATAATTGTATATTTCAAGACACGATGATGTTGAAAATCCGCCAAAACTCCCAGAAAGATTTGTAGAA
This sequence comes from Streptococcus sp. 1449, assembly GCF_013276805.1. NCBI lineage: Bacteria > Bacillati > Bacillota > Bacilli > Lactobacillales > Streptococcaceae > Streptococcus > Streptococcus sp. 1449. The sequence continues at coordinate 22,332 of NZ_VMLS01000010.1, read as the reverse complement.
CTTGGGGCAGGGTTTCTGAAATCGTGATAAGTAAAATCGCCAAAGGAGCAAAAGAGGCGTCTGCCACATAATTCAAAAAGGCCAGATAAAAAATCGTATCCCCAACCGTTGAAATCCACTGGTTGATGGTTAATTGCCTAAAATCTCTATTTTGAAGAAATACTTTCATTATAACTCCTTTTTAAGTTCAAATGGGAATCTTTCCCCAGAAATAGACCGCGATACTACTCACAACCAAAATTACAGCAACGGTAAAATTTGACCAATGCCATTGTAGACTATATGCAGTCCAATAGGCCAATAAATGGACTTGGTTACTCTAAACAAGATGGCAAATATGAGGCCACCACCCATATATACAAAAAAGTCTGTTAAAACCCAACCGTGATTACTAATGTGCAAGACCCCAAATAAAATAGCAGAACCAAGTACATCTAGTCCCCATTTCTTTCCTTTTTCCAGAGCTGTCATCACCAATCCCCGATAAATCATGTCTTCAAAAATGGGACCTGCTATAACAGGATAGAAAAAATACATCAAAAATGCTGTAGCTCCTGTAAAAGTAGGAACATCCAGTTGATAAGCAATTTCATTTTTGGTAGGAGGGAAAAGAAAAAAGGTGACGAAATTCCAAACAACAAAAGCAAGCAGAGCTAGGAAGGAATAGAAAAGATAGGATCCTTTAAACTTTCTACTCTTGATTTTCTGCCATTTGCCTGACTTAACCATAGCAAAAAAAGCAATAAAAACGACAAGAAAATGCAACATCATATCCGACAGATAATAACCAAAGTCAGATAGAACAAGAGCAAAGTCGCTAGATAAAACCAGACCACTAAGGTACTGATAAGCAAGAACGAGTAGAATCGCTATAAAAAAGTAGTATCTTGAAGTTATCTTTCCCATTTTATTTTCTCCTATACTATGAAATAAAGACAGCCCCTACCCAAGAAAAAGGCAAGGACTTTGAATATCAATAATGGCGACGATTAACAGTGGAAGAATCATGGTTAAAATATTTCTCCCAGAAATTAGTGATTGACCAAGACGTTCCTAAACCTCCCCAACTACCACCTGGGATAACGGCATTATACCCAAGTTCCCCTCCATAAACTGTCTCCAACTCAGCTTCTGTCAATTCCATTGTTTCTGCAAATTGTAAATTTAACATCTTTTACACTCCTTCAATTATCTTCATTTGTAAACCACTTCTGCGACCTAGGATTTGCTTCAAATGTTTTACAAGGACAGTATAACACGGAAATTGGCTTATTTTAGAAAATCGCATATTTGATATTTTTTCTTATAGAAATTTCAGATTTGCGATTTTGGTGAATTTGATTACTTCTCTGGTATAATAAAGTTATTACTAACAAGGAGGGATATAATGATGAAGAAAAGAAAAATACAACTGATACTCCTGCTTATTTCGGAGTGGGTTATTGTCATCCCGTTTTTAACTAATCGATAAACTCTTTGTATTGCTGCAAACGCAATTCAAAAAGGGCTGTCAATTGTGGATTTTCTAATACTTGCAGAGATTGGATAAAATTTTCAATCTCTTTTTGGTTGCTTCCCTTGGTTTGAAGAAAAATACTCATTTTCTTTAAAAATTGCCACGATACTTTCTCAAAAACATCGTACGGACGCAACATGCTCTCCAACTCGGCTTCGAAGATTGGGATGTATGAGAAAAGTTTTCGCTCCATGAGCTCTGATATAATATTCAGAAAGCCACTTTTCATATACAGTCTATTATGTACCAACTCTTTAAATTCTTTGGATTTTTCGAGTAAGGAGGTTGATAAAAAGATCAGATCTTGATTGCTCAAGAAGGGCATAGTATTGCAAAAGAGATAGAGTTCAAACCAGGTCCAAGACTCGATAGCATAGAGATAGGTGGTCAAAAACTCGCTATCCTCCTCTGCTAGTGGGTAGCTTTTATCTAGTGAGTGGATGGCATCTTTGATTACAATAGCATTCAAACGACGATAGGTCTCTGCCATCTGTTCTTGCTTGATTTTCTCCAATAGTTGCTCTAAGCCAGCGATATCTTGGTGGGCAAAGCGATCCACAACCTTTCGACCGATTCGCATATGTGGAGATTCTTGATAGTTGTTGAGCTTGTGCCCAAACTCATCAAAGGTCACATTTATACCTTGGATGGCTAGGATCAACTTATCTGCAGATAGCATAGACTGCCCTAGTTCGAACTTGGATAGCTGAGAAGCTGTTAGACCCTCACAAGCCACATCTGACTGCTTGAGCTTTCTAGCCAAGCGCAATTCCTTGTAAAATTCTCCCAATTCCATTCTCTCAATCATCTTGCCACCTCCTAGCTTTTGCATATTATATCATTATTTTTATAGTTTTGTCAAAATATTCTGACATTTCAAAGGGTGAAAAAGCCAGCCTTAAGCTGACTCCATTTTATTCCATGGTATCAAAAGCGAGACTTGGTTTGGCATTGAGGTCCAAGCTTGCAAAGTTTTCTTTGTTCCACTCGCTGACGCTGGCATAGGCAATCATACCTGCATTGTCTCCGCAGAGGCGCAGAGGTGGGATGATAACCTTGACATCTGTGATTTCGGCCGCTAGGCGTTCTCTGAGGCCTTTATTGGCTGCTACCCCACCTGCTACGACAAGGGTTTTAACAGGGTATTTCTCCAAAGCCTTCTTAGTTTTTGCCATAAGAATATCCAAGACAGCTGCTTGGAAGGAAGCACACAAATCCTCTGTGGACAAGCTTTCTCCCTTTTGCTCGGCATTGTGGTGAAGATTGATAAAGGCCGATTTCAAACCTGAGAATGAAAACTCCAGATTATCTTCCTTAATCATGGCACGAGGAAAATCATAAATATCCTGTCCCTGATGAGCTAGCTCGTCAATCTCACGACCGGCAGGATAGGTCAAGCCCATGACACGGCCAACCTTATCATAGGCCTCCCCAACCGCGTCATCTCGCGTTTCTCCAACAATCTTGTAGTCCCCAGCCTCCGAAACATAAACCAACTCTGTGTGTCCACCGCTAACCAAAAGGGCTAGCAAGGGAAACTCCAAAGACTCCACACTCTGAGCGGCCATGAGGTGACCAGCCATGTGGTTAACAGGAATCAGCGGAAGTCCATGAGCCCAAGCAAAGGCCTTAGCAGCTGACAAACCGACCAGTAAGGCTCCGACCAAGCCCGGTCCATAGGTAACCGCCACAGCTGTCACGTCCTCTTCGGTAATCCCTGCTTCGGCTAACGCCTCCTCGATACAGGCTGTAATGACCTCTACATGGTGACGACTGGCTACTTCCGGCACTACGCCTCCAAAACGTTTGTGACTCTCAATTTGACTAGCAATGACATTGGACAAGAGCTCATCGTCGTTTTTCAAGACGGCGACACTGGTCTCATCACAGGATGTCTCAAATGCTAAAATATATCTATCCTTCATCTATTTCTCTCTTCATGATAATGGCGTCCTCGACTGGGGCATGGTAGTAGGCCTTTCGCTCAGCGATGACTGCCATCTTTTCTTTCTTGTAAAATGCTTGCGCTCGTTGATTTGATTTTCTGACTTCGAGGAAAATCTCCTTGTCTGTCGGCAGTGTCGCAAACAAGGCTGACGCAATTCCCTGACCCTGATAGGCTTCTTTGACAGCGATTTGCAGGACTTCTGCCTCAAAGAGATTCTCCTGTACAGCTAGAAATCCAATCACTTCTGCCCCATCATAAGCCAGAGCATACCAAGTCTGGTCTTGAGCCAGGTCTGCTTGGATTTGTTCCAGCGTCCACGGACTGATTGGGTAAACAGCTGCCATAACAGCGTAGATGGCTTGAGCCAAGTCAGACTGCTGTTGAGTTCGTTTGATTTCTATCATAGGCGTTTAATGTAAGACTCGCCAGACTCCGTGTGGTTCTTAAGCCAGTTTTCCTCAGCCTCAACACGTTTGAGGTAGTTCGGCACAAAGTCGTGCAAGGAGTCTGCTTCCTTGTCCCAAGCCCAAAGAGCTAGATTGGCTGCATTTGGCAAGGTTTCTTTGAAATTAGTCCTTGGCAAGTGTTCTTGAATCTGCTTCACAAAGGGGCCAACTTCTCCGACAAAGGTTACCTGACTAGCCCCCTTGATTAGCTCAATCACTCGCTCAAAAGGCAGGTGCGCTTCTGGCATGACAGGTTTGGCATTTTCATAAAATCCTGCATAAACATTATTGCGACGCGCATCCATCAAGGGGACAAACAAGCCTTCTTGTTGGTAGGGCACCAGAGCCAAGAGACTCGACATACCAACTAACTCGATGTTCAGAGTGTGAGCTAAGGTCTTGGCAGTTGCCACCGCAATTCGCAAGCCTGTGTAGCTACCTGGCCCTTCAGCTACCACGATTCGGTCCAAATCCTTGGGTGTCCAATCCAAACTTGCCATCAAAAAATCGATGGCAGGCATAAGGGTAATACTGTGATTTTTCTTGATATTAATCGTCGTCTCGGCAATAACCTGCTTGTCCTCTAAAATAGCCAGAGAAAGAGCCTTGCTAGACGTATCAAAAGCTAATACTTTCATAACACATTCCTATCTTTTTGTCTGCTTACTATTATACTACAAAAGCTGGCACATGGGAATTTTCTTTATCCCCAAACAAAAATGCCCTCACTTAACTAAAAATAATTTAAAAAAATGTTCACTTTTCCTTTTCTTTTCCGAATATAAAAGTGAATAAGAAAAAAGGAGGAAAGTTCAATGACAAATTTTGACATTCTTGACAATCAATTTTTATCCTTATCTGAAAATGAATTATCAGATATTGATGGCGGTCTCGCTCCCTTGGTTATCTTTGGAGTAGCAGTATCTTGGAAAGCTATTGCAGGTGGAACAGCACTTATAGGTTCTGGTTTGGCAGCTGGTTATTTTTTAGGAGGAGATTAATATGATGAAAGATTTGAACAACTATTGTGAAATTTCTACTAAGGAATTGCAAGAAATAAAGGGTGGCTTTGGTGTAGGTGTTGGTATCGCTTTATTTATGGCAGGTTATACCATTGGAAAAGACCTTCGTAAAAAGTTTGGTAAGTCATGCTAGATAAGAAACACATTTTTAGAAGGATAAATTTTATTGTCTTCATCTCTTACAGTTTGCTCAGCATTCTCAATGATTTAAACATGACTACTATCCCTTTACCAATTGATCTATCTGTTTGTATTGTTTTATTTTTATGCTTCAACTCTATTTTTGAGCAGAACAATGACTCCCATAAAAATAATAAGCTCTGAAAATTCCATTGTCATGTCATTTTAGAAAAATGCAAAGACCACCTCATCTTGATAGATGGGGTGGAATTTTCGTGTCATAAATTTACTATCTTTTGCCACCAAACAAAAAGCCCCAGCATAAGCGGGGCATCTAAGCATTTAATCCAAAGTAAAATACAAACCAAACGACATAGGTTACAAGGAGGAGAAAAAGCGAGTAGAGAGTCACAAAGGTAATTTTCCACAAGAACTTGGTTTGTCGTCGTTCCAGTTTGGCAAATAGAAGATTCCCTCCATAAACGCAAGCAACAAAAACAATAAAAGCTACCAAGCGAGCTCCGATAGCAAAAGCAAATAAGTTATACATAGAGCAACCTCCTTAGTTTAAATTTATCTTAATAAGTAAAGTGAAATATTGCATATGCATCTAATTTCAGTGGCATAAACACATCTACAAGTGCCTATAAACAGAAACCTTAAAAGATAAGTTAAAACTTATAAAATAAGATTCTGTTCATAGACACCAATACTCATATCAACACTTTTACGTAACAACTCATATTTTACAAAAACTTGGTCTTATACGAATCTAGAAAATAGAACCACAGCTGCTCTTGCATATGCTCCTTTAGTTGTATTCCAAGCATTATTTGCTACAATAGGAGATAATCTTATTAGGAATGCGGCATTGCAACTTCTATTATCTGCTAAAAATCCCTTAAAACACTTATCATGATAGAAACAAGCCATATCTAAATCATCAATAGCTGGAATAGAATATCCATTATTTCCCATAACCACAATAATTACCATAAGAGCCTATAGGAAAAAGAGAGCGATCCATTCTAGCCAAATCAGTTGACTCTCCGTTAGTCTCTATATCCGTTACGATTTCGTTTAAAACACGCCTACCTCCAAAGCTTCATTATCTAAACCAAGCTCCTCTGCTTTATCTAATCTAACTACAGGGAAAGCATGTTCATTCAATTCGGTAACTTTATCCAATTCAGAAGTATCTATAAAGTTAAACATAATATCAATAGCACTAAACAATATAGTTTCCGAATTATTTCCTTTCCAGCTTATACTATTTCTTTCTATTATTATAGCATATACTTTTTGATATTGCAAGCGTTTACCAAAGAAATCGTCCCATGACTTTCTCGTTTCCGTCTTTTACTAATTTTTCATTTTGTGGTATAATTGAAATAATTGTAACGAATCAAGGTCAATCTAGACACAAAATGGAATGAAATCAAGCAAATCTATGCTAAAAGTTTGGAATAAGCTGACCTGTAAAATAGAAAGGAACTATATGATTTACAAAGTTTTTTATCAAGAAACAAAAGAACGTAGCCCACGTCGTGAAACAACACGCGCACTATACCTAGACATCGATGCCAACTCAGAACTTGAGGGCCGTATCGCTGCTCGCCAACTTGTCGAAGAAAATCGCCCAGAGTACAATATCGAGTATATCGAACTCTTGTCTGACAAATTGCTAGATTACGAAAAAGAAACTGGCGCCTTCGAAATCACGGAGTTCTAATATGGCCTATACTCTTAAACCTGAAGAAGTCGGCGTTTTTGCCATCGGTGGTCTGGGAGAAATCGGGAAAAACACATACGGGATTGAATACCAAGATGAGATTATCATCGTCGATGCTGGGATTAAATTCCCAGAAGATGACTTGCTGGGTATCGACTATGTCATTCCTGACTACTCTTACATCGTGGACAATATCGACCGCGTCAAGGCTGTTTTGATTACACACGGACACGAGGACCACATCGGTGGGATTCCTTTCCTGCTAAAGCAAGCAAATGTCCCTATCTATGCTGGACCACTTGCCTTGGCTTTGATCCGTGGGAAGCTCGAAGAACACGGCCTCTTGCGCAACGCCAAACTTTACGAAATCAACCACAACACTGAGTTGACCTTTAAAAATCTCAAGGCAACTTTCTTTAGAACGACTCACTCTATTCCAGAGCCTTTGGGAATTGTCATTCATACTCCTCAAGGAAAAATCGTCTGTACGGGTGACTTCAAGTTCGACTTTACTCCAGTTGGAGAACCTGCAGACTTGCATCGTATGGCTGCCCTTGGTGAAGAAGGCGTGCTTTGTCTTCTGTCTGACTCAACAAATGCGGAAGTGCCAACCTTTACCAACTCTGAAAAAGTCGTTGGTCAGTCCATCATGAAGATTATCCAAGGCATTGAAGGACGTATCATCTTTGCATCCTTTGCCTCAAATATCTTTCGTCTCCAACAAGCAACAGAAGCCGCTGTTAAGACTGGACGTAAGATTGCGGTCTTTGGTCGTTCTATGGAAAAAGCCATTGTCAACGGAATTGAGCTTGGCTACATCAAAGCTCCTAAGGGAACCTTTATCGAGCCAAATGAAATCAAAGATTACCCTGCAGGCGAAGTTCTCATCCTCTGTACAGGTAGTCAGGGTGAGCCGATGGCAGCCCTCTCTCGTATCGCCAACGGAACCCACCGTCAGGTGCAACTCCAACCCGGTGATACCGTTATCTTCTCTTCAAGCCCAATCCCTGGAAATACGACTAGCGTCAACAAGCTGATTAACATCATTTCTGAAGCTGGTGTCGAAGTTATCCACGGTAAAGTGAACAATATCCATACATCTGGACACGGTGGCCAGCAAGAGCAAAAACTCATGCTCCGCTTGATTAAGCCAAAATACTTCATGCCTGTCCACGGTGAATACCGCATGCAAAAAGTCCATGCTGGACTAGCAGTGGATACTGGTGTTGAGAAGGACAATATCTTTATCATGAGTAATGGTGATGTGCTTGCCCTTACTGCTGACTCAGCTCGTATTGCAGGTCATTTCAACGCCCAAGACATCTATGTCGATGGAAATCGTATCGGTGAAATCGGCGCAGCTGTCCTCAAAGACCGTCGTGATCTATCTGAAGACGGTGTCGTTTTAGCAGTCGCAACTGTTGACTTCAAGTCGCAGATGATTCTATCTGGTCCAGACATCCTCAGCCGAGGCTTTGTCTACATGAGAGAGTCTGGCGACCTGATTCGCCAAAGCCAGCGTATCCTCTTCAATGCCATTCGTATCGCACTGAAAAACAAGGATGCTAGCGTGCAATCTGTCAATGGTGCCATTGTCAACGCTATTCGCCCCTTCCTCTATGAAAATACCGAACGTGAACCGATTATCATCCCGATGATCCTCACACCAGATGAAGAATAAATCATAAAACAGCCCCGATTTTCGGAGCTGTTTTTCTCTATGCTTTCTTTTGAGATTAAAACTCAATAAAAATCGAAATCAGACTAGAAGGCTAGGCGAAAGCATAACTTGAGTTAGCTCTCATAGTTCGGAGAACTATGAGAGGCTGGAGATGAATCAAATCCAAGCTTTGAACTCATTCGTAAGAAGCCGACGACGTATCATTTTGATTTTTGAAGAGTTTTAGAAATACTACGATTTTTACCTTCCAAATACACCATCAAAATAGAAATGTCTGCTGGATTTACTCCCGAAATACGGCTGGCTTGGCCGATGGTTTCTGGATTGATGAGTTTGAACTTCTGACGGGCTTCTGTCGCGATAGAGTCAATGTCATCCCAATCAATATTGGCTGGAATGCGTTTTTCTTCCATACGTTTCATCTTAGCAACCTGGTCCATGGCTTTGGAAATATAGCCTTCGTACTTGATTTCTGTTTCAATCAATTCGATAATCTTGTCATCCAAGTCCTCTGCAGCTGGTCCGATGAAGGCCACCACATCTTGGTAAGAAACTTCTGGACGGCGAAGGAACTCCTTGGCTGTCACTGCATCTGTCAACGGCTTGAAGCCCATCTCCTCAACCTTGGCATTGGTTTCCTTGACTGGCTTGAGTTTGATGCTGTCTAGGCGTTTCATCTCATTTTCAAATTGATTTTTCTTGATTTCAAAGCGAGTCCAGCGTTCATCATCCACAAGACCAATCTCACGGCCCATCTCAGTCAAACGCATATCAGCATTGTCATGGCGGAGAATGAGGCGGTATTCAGCACGACTGGTCAAAAGGCGATAAGGCTCAATCGTTCCCTTGGTCACCAAGTCATCAATCATCACCCCGATATAACCGTCACTGCGCTTCAAAATCAACTCAGGTTTACCTTGGATTTTCAGAGCCGCATTGATCCCAGCGATAATCCCTTGGCCTGCTGCCTCTTCATAACCTGACGTTCCATTAGTCTGACCAGCAGTGAAAAGTCCGGAGATTTTCTTGGTTTCCAGAGTCGCACGCAACTGGTGTGGCAAGACCATATCGTACTCGATGGCATAACCTGTTCGCATCATCTCTGCATTTTCCAAACCTTTGATAGAATGAACCAGCTCACGTTGCACATCTTCAGGTAAACTGGTTGAGAGGCCTTGGACATAGACTTCCTCTGTATTGCGCCCTTCTGGCTCTAGGAAAAGTTGGTGGCGTTCCTTGTCTGCAAAGCGCACAATCTTGTCCTCAATCGACGGACAGTAACGAGGGCCCACTCCCTTGACCACACCTGTAAACATAGGCGCACGGTGGAGGTTATTTTGGATAATCTCATGACTGGTACCATTGGTATAGGTCAACCAGCATGGCACTTGATCTTTGACATAATCCTCATCACGTGAAGTGTATGAGAAGTGATTAGGCGCTTCGTCTCCTGGCTGAATCTCTGTCACATCGTAGTTGATAGAAGAAGCCTTGACACGTGGAGGGGTTCCTGTCTTGAAACGACCAATTTCAAGTCCCAATTCCTTGAGATTGTCAGCAAGGTTAATAGATGCTAGGCTGTGGTTAGGACCTGATGAGTACTTGAGGTCTCCGATGATAATTTCCCCACGGAGGGCAGTCCCTGTCGTCACGATAACAGCTTTGGCAGCATACTCTTGATGGGTCGCTGTACGCACACCGACAACCTTGCCATCTTCCACCAAAATCTCATCAATCATGGTTTGACGAAGGGTGAGATTCTCTTGATTTTCAACTGTCTTGCGCATCTCCTTAGAGTATAGTTCCTTGTCAGCCTGCGCACGAAGGGCACGAACGGCTGGTCCTTTCCCTGTGTTGAGCATCTTCATCTGGATGTAAGTCTTATCAATGGTTTTGGCCATTTCGCCACCAAGTGCATCAACTTCACGCACGACAATCCCCTTGGCAGAACCACCGATAGAGGGATTACAAGGCATGAAAGCCAGCATTTCAATGTTGATGGTCGCAAGCAAGACCTTACAACCCATACGGCTGGCAGCTAAGGAAGCCTCGACCCCAGCGTGTCCCGCACCGATTACAATAATATCGTATTCTTCAGTAAAATTATAAGTCATGTTTCTCTCCTATTCCTCAAGATGAATGTGTCGCAGTTGGCCGTCCCAAGTTGGTAGGGCTGTTTTCAAAAAGGCTGGAACTAGCTGGATATTCTGGAGCTGATCCAAGTCAATCCACTCACAAGGCTGCCTTTTCTCATCTTCCTGCATGGTCAATGGGGCGTCCTCAAGTAAGTTCACCAAATAATGAAACTCGATATTGTGATAGGAAACACCGTCCTGTTCAAAACGATTTTCAACCACGAAAGCTAGTTGCCCAGCGTGAGCTCGGACACCTAATTCTTCCCTCACTTCACGGACTACCGCGTCTTCCGTGCTTTCATTGACTTGAATCGCACCGCCAATAGTATAATACTTGCCCTTGTCTCTGGTGACTAGAAACTTGCGATTTTGGAGAATCAAGGCTGTCGCCCGAACACCAAAAACCGTATTTCCCACTTTTGTCCGAAAGTCTTGTTGAGTCATTTTTGTCCTTTCCTCTAAACGACACAAAAACAGTCAAAACTCCAAAGAAGTGCAGGACAAAAAAGCCTGCAACATCCATGAGCTTTGACCATCATTTCTATTGCTTTTATTATTGTAGCAAATTGAGAAAATTTGTCAATCTAAATGTACTGACAAACTTGTCCATCACGGTAAGCATTGTCAATCAAACCACCACCGAGACACTCTTCGCCATCGTAAAAGACAACTGCCTGTCCTGGTGTGATAGCGCGTTGCGGTTCCGCAAAGATGACCTCTGCCTTGTCTCCTTTAACATGTACTGTCACCTTAGAATCAGGCTGACGATAGCGGAATTTGGCCGTACATTCGAGCGTAAACTCCTCTGGCATGTCACGAGTAAAGTGAACCTGACTGGCCTCAAGGCTAGTTGACATGAGCGAGTCATGGTAGAAGCCTTGTCCTACATAGAGAATATTCTTGCTTAAGTCTTTTCCAACAACGAACCAAGGGGCATTGTCACCACCGTGTTGCCCACCGATACCGAGTCCGCCACGCTGACCAATCGTATAGTACATAAGGCCTGCATGCTCGCCCATATCACGTCCATCCACAGTCATCATGCGACCAGGCTGAGCTGGCAGATAGTTGCTGAGAAAGTTTTTAAAGTTCTTTTCTCCGATAAAGCAAATCCCTGTCGAGTCTTTCTTCTTAGCAGTCGCAAGGCCTGCTTTTTCTGCTAGTTCTCGCACTTCCGGCTTTTCCAAATGTCCCAGTGGGAACATAGTTTTTTGAAGTTGTTCTTGCGACAGTTGGCTGAGGAAATAAGTCTGATCCTTGCCATTGTCCACGCCACGAAGCATATGAACAGTACCATCTTCATCACGCGCCACTCGGGCATAATGCCCAGTCGCTACATAGTCTGCCTCCAAGGTCATGGCATAGTCCAAAAAGGCCTTGAACTTGATTTCCTTGTTGCACATAACATCTGGATTTGGCGTGCGTCCTGCACGGTATTCCGCTAGGAAATACTCAAAAACGCGGTCCCAGTACTCTTTTTCAAAATTGACAGAGTAGTAGGGAATGCCAATCTGGTCTGCTACCGCAGCCACATCCTTATAATCTTCGGTCGCCGTACAGACTCCGTTTTCATCTGTGTCATCCCAGTTCTTCATGAAGATACCGATCACATCGTAGCCCTGCTCCTTGAGAAGAAGAGCCGTCACCGACGAATCAACACCACCACTCATCCCCACGACAACACGTGTTTTAGAGTTATCACTCATGGTAAGTCTCCCATCTATTCGTTTATTTATACCCCTCAAAATTCTATTTACTATGACTTTCAATAGAATTTCTTCGAGTATAGTCTTTTCGTTTGCTTTTAGTAGTAAAATGGTCTGGGAGACCATTTTAGCCTATCATCTTAAAATGAAAATATGATAGGCAACGAGTCGCAGGCATAACTTGAGTTCGCTCAATCAGTCTGGGAGACTGATTGAGGTTATAAATCAGACAAGCTCAGCTTGCATCTCATTTCGAGTTAACGACGTAATAAAAGATAAACGAAATGACTAGTTCACGATTGAAGGTCGTGTGTGCTTCACGATTGAAGGTCGCTTGAGCAGTTTTCATTATAACATGCTTAGATAGAGAAGACAAGAAAAGGAGCCAATCTTGACTCCTTTATTGAAGAAATTGTTTTAACCTTGTCCTTTCTTTTCTAAGCCGAAAATGAAATGGTAATCGATAAAGAGGCCCATGATTGAATAGGCACATAAAATATCCTATACTTACCTTCCATTATTCCGTGATTGAATGTATTTAACAATAATATAGATAAGAAAGGCAAGCATGATTGCCAGATAGCTAACTATAAGGAAAACATGCTTAAAAATAATAGTATCAAATGAACTCACGATAGCTAATAATAGATTTATAATAAATACTATAGTCGCAAATAGTTGTACTTTTTTATCTTTCATAACTAGTCCCAGCCTAAATTACTTTCCAATATCCTACCGAAATTATAGCCGGTAATATAGCCTGACATATAACCTGTTGCTGCACCACAAGTAGCTAAAATGAATGCATAGCTAACTGTACCAATAACTGGTAAGGTTATTGTCCCTAGTGCTGCACCAGCTGCCGCACCAGTTATAGCTCCTGCTATTCCGCCTGCGACACCACCTACACCTCCACAAAGCAAGGCAAGCCACCCTTCACCATCAAGATACATCATCTCTTCTTCATCAATCACAACATAATTATTTGGTAATACAAGTTCCATTTGTTTTCTCCTTTTTATTAAGCATGGTTAGGATGGTTTCCTAACAAGTAATCGTCGTCTGTGTTTCTATCACTTAGCTACCTAGATAAGATATCCTTTCTCTACCTTATTTGTTTTTATAGGTTACCTAAGGTTTAAAACCAATTATTGCTTGAAACTTAACATTTCTAAAATCCAATCAAGATAGGTTTCTTTATCATAGACAATCCGCACTTCAACTGGCATATCCTTTTGGAGGACGACTGTCTCACTTCCATGTTTTAGAGTTAAGGTTTCTAATTCTATCATGACTTTATAAAGACTAATATTGCCTTCTTTCGTTTCTTGGGAAATTGTTCCTGAATCAATCTGTCTGACTTGTCCCTTTAGTGTTCCATATTTTTGACTATTTACACCAGTAATAGCAACATCAGCTTTTGCTCCTTTCGAAACACGAGAAATATCACTCGCAAGTACAAAAGCTTCTACATAGTAACCTTTTTCTTTCCCTGAAACTTCTGCTATCGTTTGCCCCTGCTGAATAGACATTCCTTGTTTCAAAGGTACCAGATAATGCAGAGTACCTTCATTTGGCGCTAATATACTATGAGCTTTATCTTGACCTGTTGCCACTCCAAGATTAGCCTCAAGCTCTGTAATACTTTTATTGTTGTTTGAACGAGCAGTACCTAACTCACTAACTAATTGAGCATAAATATTATAAGCCTGAGAAGTTGGATCATTATAGGTACGGTTCATATCCTTAATATTGCTTTGTTGACTATCAATCTCGCTATTCTTAGAAGTAATATTTGTTTTTAATGCTTCGATTTTTGTTGTTATTTCCGATATCTTAGTTTCTAACTTAGCTTTGTTATCAGCTGATGTCGTATCTGATAGAGAAGGTGAGTCTCCTTGCTGTTGAAGTTGAAGCAATTCATTTTGTAGAGCTTGCAAGTCGGCATCTAACTGATTTCTTTCAGCTGTTATTTTATTCAACTTCGTATATTCATCCTGAATCTTTGAATACTGGGTACCATTATTATAATTTTCCGAGTTTAACTGAGACAGATAGTATTCAACTTTCCCATAATATTCCTGTTCTTCACCAGAATTAGATAAATGATTGTATTTCTCATTTAATGATTGTTCAAATTTTTGAAAGATAGCTTCTTTTGCACGTAACTTCTCCAATTGTTTATTTAAAGAGCTCGCTTGTAAACCTTCTTGTCCACTTGATAACGAAATAATGACATCTCCAGCATTTACCATATCTCCTTCTGACTTATGTAAAGTAACTACCTTCCCTGAACCAATTGCTGATAGGAACTCTGTACCTGTTATAACTGAATTTCCATTCGCTTTTACAATATAGTTTTTGGGTATATAAGCTGCGCCAACCAATGCACCGCTTAAGATAATAGCAGTTGAAATAATGAGAATAAACGCAAAAGCTGGTGGTCTCTTATCAAAGAAAATACGAGAATAACGTAATTCTGATTTATTATATAATTTCATAGGCTTACAATTGGTCTAAAAATATCTACTACCATTTTTTCAGGAGAAGAATTAACATAAACTGTATAGACAATCCCATCCGTTTGAATATCATTTTCATAGACATATAGATCCAATTTAGAATACGCATACTGTAGATACTCTGGACTGTCTTCAAAACGAACATATAAACAATATGGAACAGAGATAGAATCCTGTACATCATAAATGTTACTGTACTGTTGAGCATTATGAGCTTGAATATAAAACTCAAAATCAGTCGTTATTAATCCATCATCATGAATAGTAGTACCACAACTTTTTACAATTAATGGACCAAAAATTTGTGCTTTTAACAACTGCAAATGTTGATGAAATTTATTAATTTCCTGATCTACATCTTCTACTTTTGTATCATGTAACTTTTTACAGATAACTGACTTTAGTACCAGTTTTTTATTATCTTTTACCTCTAACTTAGCCATAAGTAACCTCCTCTGTATCTAACACAGCCTGTGACTGAATTTGTTGATTCACTTGAACGCTCTGCAAACCAACCATTCTAGCATACTTTCCATTTTTCGCCATTAGTTCTTCATGAGTCCCATATTCCACAATAGTCCCATTTTCTAAAAAGCATATCTTATCACATCGAAGAATTGTAGACAGCCTGTGGGCTACTACAATTGTTGTCTTATCTATTATTTTATTAAAGATTAAATCCTGAATAATCTGTTCACTAAATGAATCTAAGTTAGAGGTTGCCTCATCAAATATATACAAATCAGCTTTACTCAGTAGTGCTCTTGCAATAGCCAATCGTTGTTTCTCTCCACCCGAGAAATTTTGACCGCCTTCTTCTACAAAGGAGCCATAACGATTTTGAAGACGTTGAATCGTATCATGAATACCAACAATACGACAAACTCTCACCATATCCTCATATGTAACAGAAGGATTACCAATTTTTAGATTATCAATAATTGCCCCTGTAAAGAGCTCTATGGTCTGAGGAATGTAGGAAATTTTCTTACGTAGTTTACCATAGTCAAGATCTGATAAGTCATTTTCTCCTATACGAATTTTCCCCTCACTCGGATTTATAAATCTTAATAACAAACGAACTAGCGTACTTTTTCCTGCTCCGCTTTCTCCAACAAAAGCTATTTTTTCTCCTTGTTTAATTCGCAAATTAAAGTCCTTGATAACAGGAGGGCGTGAACCATAGGCAAATGTTACATCTTTAAATTCAATGTCATCACATAAGGTGAAGTCTCTAATACTATAATCCAAGGCAATGTCTTCACGATCTACTTCCATCAATTCTTGAAGCCGACTAACCGCAACCTGTACCTCTTGAAAGGTTAACTGCAAGCCAACTAAATTCTGAATAGGTTCTGTAAAATATTGACTTAATGTCTGAAAAACCAAGAGGTCCCCAATAGTCATTTTTCCATCAATGATAAATAATGCGCCCACTCCCATAAATAATAACCCACCCATGGTTGAGGTCATTGAAGATATTGTAGATTGAATATTCTGCAAAACACCCTCTTTATAACCAATTTCTAAAGTATGAACAAATTTTTCTTCAATTTTGTTTAAACGTTGTTCCTCATCATGCTGAGACTTAATGGTATCAATGTTACGAATAGATTCAATTAACTGTGAATTAAGAAGTCCATTTGCTTCCATTTGTTCATGATTAATTTTTTTATAAGGCTTTTTAAAACAGTATATAAGAATGATGTTAACAATAACCATAAAAACTAATATCAGAAATAAAGATTGATTAATAGTCCAAAGGACAACCGCACTAATAACTGACAAGGTGATATCCATGACTAATGAAATAGAGACTGACGTAAACACATTCTTTATCGTCATCGCATCTTGAAATCTTGTTAAAACATCACCAACTCTACGACTTCCAAAAAAACTATAAGGAAGATGAATAATATGGTCATAATATCCCATTAAAACCGGTATATCAATTTTTCGAGATAGAAACAAAAGAACGTGCTGACGAAATGCAGATAGAAGAGTCTGTAAGAACGACACTATTCCAAATACTATCAAAAACATATACAGACTATTTTTTAAAGCATATGGAATCACCTCGTCCATGATAACTTTTGAAAAGAGACTCGATAAAATACCAATGATACTTAAAACAAAGGAAGCTAATATGACTGTACTAATCAATCCTTTTTGATTAAAAATTAACCTTCCAAATAAATCAAGAAGTCCTTTTCCCTTTAGTTTCCCTCTTTCAAAATCCGAATTTGGAACCATAAAAAGAGTAATACCTTGATAAATTTCTCCCAGTTCGTCACTTGACATCTTGCGTATGCCACTAGCAGGGTCTGCTACGTAAAATTTACTATTCCTTTTGATACTATGTAATACCACAAAATGATTTTGACCTAAATCATTCTTAACTTGAAGAATCGCAGGAAATGTTAATTTTGGAGTCAAATCTTCCAGTGCTACTCGAACAGCTTTTACTGTAAAATTCAACTTATTCAGACCTGAAACAATACCACTGACAGTCGTTCCATACATGTCTGTACCAATAATTTCCCTAATCTTCATGATTGATAGTTCCTTTTTGTAAGATAAAAGAACTGTTGAAACAACTGCCGCAGCACAATCTGACTGGTCATGTTGCATCGTACAAGGATATTTTTTTAACATAGAAATACTCAATTCTTTAGAATTCATCTAACTTTTCTTTGATGTCACCCAAACCTCAATCACTGCCCAGTAGTTCTTGAATTAGTTTATTTTCAACCGTATCATTCTTTGTTCTTGATATCTTTCCAAGCATTGTAGTACAGCAGATTTTTGTCCAAGGACTGAGCCTCCTTTAACAACTCAAGCTCCCTTACATTATATCGGCCAGCCCCATGGAAAGATTATGGCCAGACTAATCAATGATATAATACATACTAGAATACAAAATATTTTTTTATTCATACTTTTTCTCCTATCTTTATTTTCTACCTACATCATACCTCTTATTAAGCTCATTTTAAAATTACGTTAACTTTTTTCACAAATTTATTTCGACTTTCTTTTTTACTTTTTACATTGCTATGATACAATATTTTTAACAAAATTTTATTGTTTGTTAACTTTTTTCACGAAAAGGAGAAAATCATGCGTTATGATTTCGGAAAGGTCTATAAAGAAATACGTGAGTCAAAGGGGCTGACCCAAGAAGAGGTCTGTGGGGGTGTTCTCTCAAGAACCAGCTTATCAAAAATCGAAAATGGCAAGACAACCCCAAAATATGAAAATATGGAATTTCTTCTCCGTCAAATCAATATGAGTTTTGAAGAGTTTGAATATATCTGTCAACTTTATCAACCAAGTCAACGCACAGAGATTATGCAAACCTATCTCAATATGCGTTCCATTATCGGGACCAGCGATCTTGTCAATTTATTTCAAAAATGCCAAGACTACCTCAAGACCCACCACGATCTCCCTATAGAAGAAATCAGAGATATGCTTGAAGTTGTTATTTATCTCCGTCAACACGGGGCAGGGGAACTATCAAAACACGCAGAACAGGTTGTCAAAAAACTTTGGAAAAAAATTGAAAAACAAGATACATGGTATGAGAGTGATCTAAAAATCCTCAATACCATTCTTTTCAGTTTTCCCATTGAATACCTCCATCTCATCACTGGAAAAATATTGCAACGCCTAGAAGTCTATAAAAACTATCAACATTTATATGACTTGCGAATGACAATTCTATTAAACCTTTCCACACTCTATCTATACAATCAAGATAAAAACATGTGTAAGCAAATCTGCTACACTTTACTGGAGGACGCCAAGAATAAGAAAAGCTACGATAGGCTGGCTATCTGCTATGTCCGTATTGGGATTTGTAGGGATGATGCGAAACTTATCCAAAAAGGGTTCTCCCTTCTGGAGCTAACCGAGGAAACTTCTATACTGTCTCATCTCAAAAAAGAAGTAGAGATCTATTACCAAGCGAAGGAAAGATAAAAAAGCCGAGGGATTTCCTCGACTCTTTACATATTATTTGTTCGTTAGTTCTTAATACCAGCCATTGTTAAGCCAGAAGTTTTTAGCAGCAGTCCATGAACCGTAACGTCCTGCAACATAGGCATCTGCTACACGTTCTTGGTTTTCAGCTGAGTAATCACCGTTCAAGTATGAATCTGTCAATTGGTAACGTCCGATGTAACGTCCATTTGTAGCTGTGTAGCTACCGCCTGATTCTTTTTGAGCGATCCATTCTTTAGCTTCTGCTTCAGATCCGCTGACAGTTGAAGCAACTGTTTCTTCTGCTACTGTTTCACTTACTACTGGAGTTTCTTCTGCTACTTCTGTAGTTTCTGTCACTGTAGCTGAAACAGCCTCATCTTGAGCTGCTGGAGCTGCATAAGTCGTTGGCGCTGGTGTTGAAGCAGGCGCTACAGGGCCATCAATAACCAACTCTTGACCAACATAAATCAAATGAATGTTTTCAATGTGGTTGTTTTCTGCTAATTTCTCAACAGTTGTGTTGTGAGTTTCAGCGATTTCTGAAAGTGTATCACCTTCTTTAACAGTGTAAGTTGATGATTCTTGAGCAGATACAAATGATGGAGCAAATACTGCAAACAAGGCAGCTACTCCTGCAAGAGTTGCTCTAATCTTTTTAGTTATTGATTTCATATTCGAAAATTCTCCTTCTTTCTATAGTTCTATCATACCCTTTAAATATTACCGTTTCTTGACACTTTTATGTAGAAATATTACAAAATTATTTTTTATTTCCCTAGATAAGGTGTTTTTTGTCATAAAAGATACTATTTTTATGCTATTTGAGGTATTAGAAAGGTTTTCATCCACAATTAAAGTCAAGACCCTCATTCTTTGATATAATAGAGATAAGAATTTTTATAAGGGGAAACTGATGAAATCACTTCGTTTTCAATCTGTCTTTGATATCATCGGACCAGTTATGATTGGCCCATCTAGTAGCCATACCGCTGGTGCTGTTCGTATTGGGAAGATTGTCTCTTCCATTTTTGATGATACTCCGACAGAAGTTGAATTCCAACTTTTTAACTCATTTGCCAAGACCTATCGTGGTCACGGAACAGACCTAGCCCTTGTTGCAGGTATTTTAGGCATGGATACAGATGATCCTGAAATTCCAAACAGTCTGGAGATTGCCCACAAGCGTGGTATCAAGATTGTCTGGACCATTCAGAAAGACAGCAATGCTCCTCATCCAAACACCACTAAAATTACCGTCAAAAATGCTCACAAGACCATCAGCGTAACTGGTATTTCTATCGGTGGAGGAAATATTCAGGTAACCGAACTCAATGGTTTTGCCGTCTCTCTCAATATGAATACACCGACTATCATCATCGTTCATCAAGATATTCCAGGCATGATTGCTCTTGTAACAGAGGCGCTTTCCCGCTATGGTATCAATATCGCCCAGATGAATGTCACTCGTGAAAAAGCTGGTGAAAAAGCCATTATGATTATCGAAGTTGACAGTCGCAACTGTGATGAGGCTATCGAAGAAATTCGAAAAATCCCTCATCTCCACAATGTCAATTTCTTTAAATAGGAGGAAGCATGTTTTATTCTATCAAAGAATTGGTCGAGCAAGCAGATCTGGACTTTCAAGGAAATGTCGCAGAACTCATGATTACAACAGAGTTTGAATTGACCGGTCGCGAACGTGAAGAAGTCTTCCTTCTCATGGAACGCAATCTGGAAGTTATGAAAGCCTCTGTCCAACTTGGCCTCAATGAAAATAAATCTCGTAGTGGCCTGACAGGTGGAGATGCTGCCAAATTGGATCACTACATCAAAAACGGAAAAACTCTGTCAGATTATACGATTCTCTCGGCTGCCCGAAATGCCATCGCAGTCAATGAACACAATGCCAAAATGGGCTTGGTCTGTGCCACTCCAACCGCTGGAAGTGCTGGCTGTCTGCCATCCGTTCTCACTGCTGCTATTGAAAAATTAGACCTCAGCCACGAGCAACAATTGGATTTCCTCTTTGCTGCTGGTGCCTTTGGACTAGTCATCGCAAACAATGCCTCCATCTCAGGTGCTGAGGGTGGGTGTCAAGCTGAAGTTGGTTCAGCCTCTGCTATGAGTGCTGCCGCCTTGACTCTGGCTGCAGGTGGAACACCTTATCAGGCCAGTCAAGCTATTGCCTTTGTCATTAAAAATATGCTAGGCCTCATCTGTGACCCTGTTGCAGGTTTGGTCGAAGTTCCCTGTGTCAAACGTAATGCCATGGGAGCTAGCTTTGCTTTCATCGCAGCAGACATGGCCTTGGCAGGTATCGAATCTAAAATCCCTGTGGATGAAGTGATCGATGCCATGTACCAAGTAGGAGCAAGCATGCCAACTGCCTTTCGTGAAACAGCTGAAGGTGGACTCGCTACCACCCCTACTGGTCGTCGCCTCCAAAAAGAGATTTTCGGAGAATAAGCTTATCAAATAGGAGAAACCATGACCTCTATCACAGCGATTTTTTTCGATTTGGATGGAACCCTCGTTGATAGTTCTATCGGGATTCACAATGCCTTTACCTATACCTTTAAAGAGCTGGGGGTGCCTAGCCCTGATGCCAAAACGATTCGTGGTTTTATGGGACCACCTCTCGAAAGTAGTTTTGCGACCTGCCTGTCCAAAGACCAAATTTCTGAAGCCATGCAGATATATCGTTCTTACTATAAGGCAAAAGGCATCTATGAAGCTCAACTCTTTCCTCAGATTATAGACTTGCTTGAGGAGTTATCGAGCAGTTATCCACTCTACATCACCACGACAAAGAATACATCTACTGCTCAAGACATGGCCAAAAACTTGGAAATCCATCATTTCTTTGATGGTATTTATGGTTCTAGCCCTGAAGCACCCCATAAGGCAGATGTCATTCACCAAGCCTTACAGACACATCAACTAGCACCAGAACAAGCCATCATCATCGGAGATACCAAGTTTGATATGCTGGGAGCTCGAGAAACAGGTATTCAGAAATTGGCCGTCACTTGGGGATTTGGAGAGCAAGCAGATCTACTAAACTATCAACCTGATTATATCGCTCACAAACCCTTAGAAGTTTTGGCGTATTTTCAATAGCATAGACTGGGCGACAACTCTATTTCAGAAGAAAATGAAGTAATACTCAATGAAAATCAAAGAGCAAACTAGGAAACTAGCTGCGGGCTGCTCAAAACACTGTTTTGAGGTTGTGGATAGAACTGACGAAGTCAGCTCAAAACACCGTTTTGAGGTGGCAGATAGAACTGACGAAGTCAGCTCAAAACACCGTTTTGAGGTGGCAGATAGAACTGACGAAGTCAGCTCAAAACACCGTTTTGAGGTGGCAGATAGAACTGACGAAGTCAGCTCAAAACACCGTTTTGAGGTGGCAGATAGAACTGACGAAGTCAGCTCAAAACACCGTTTTGAGGTGGCAGATAGAACTGACGAAGTCAGCTCAAAACACCGTTTTGAGGTGGCAGATAGAACTGAC
>NZ_VMLS01000001.1:0-24294 GCF_013276805.1 Streptococcus sp. 1449 | reverse complement strand
AGGTCTTAAGAAAGCTCGTAAAGCATCACAATTTAGTAAACGTTAATTCGAAAGAATTACTATACTTATACAGAGCACCTTTCGGGGTGTTCTTTTTTTATACTTTCTTACTAAATTGGTGCAATTGACACAGTTGTTGCGACTTTATACTCTTCGAAAATCATTTCAAACCACGTCAGTTCTATCTACAACCTCAAAGCAGTGCTTTGAGCAACCTGCGGCTAGCTTCTTAGTTTGCCCTTTGATTTTCATTGAGTATAAAATTGCAGATAAAACGATAACAATCATAGGACTCAGCAGAGTCAATGTAGGTCGAAGAATAGCCCCCCTAATCGCTTATTTTATAGTAAAATGAAATAGAAACTGAACATTTTGTTGAGGAAGGCAAATCAATTCCTCACAATGTTCGAGAAAGAAGGGCGGACTATTCCAACTTCAACCCACTATAAAGCAGACTTACAAGATAGGGAACCCATCTCCGATAATATAATATATAGTAGAATGAAAACTGCACAATTTGATTGGGGAATTCAAACTAATTTCTCACAATGTTTGAGAAAAAGGGTCTATTATTTCAACTGCAACCTACTATAGCCCATTAAAGTTGGAATAACCCACTGAGACTTTTAAACCACTGCTGGAGAGGAGTTTGTGTCGATTTTCTTTCATTTCCCTGAAAAATCAAAAAGAGAGAACCAATCTGATCCTCTCTTACTTATAAATGGTGCTCACTCAAATGTTAAAGGAGCTATTTCTTAGAGATAAAGGAATTTGAATACAGCTACTGCCGCAATTGCTGCTGCAATAGGTGCTACTACTGGTACCCAAGAATACCACCATTTTGAATCGCCTTTATTCTCACCAAGAACTGATTTCGGAAGGAAAGCATGAAGGAGACGTGGCCCCAAGTCACGAGCTGGGTTCAAGGCAGGTCCTGTAGGTCCTCCAAGTGATGTTACCAAAGCCATAACGAGGAATCCAAGTGCCAAGTGAGCCACAGAAAGTCCTGAAGCAGTGTGTGGAGCCACCTGTGCTTTAATAGCCAAGTCAGAAAAATCAACTGTCTGTCCTGCTTGTGTTGCCATTTGTTTCATGTATTGAAGCACTTCAGCACCAAAGAAGTTTTTAGTCAAACCGAGAGCTGCAAAGAACAAAACAAATGAACCAACAAACTCATTAATCAAACCATTGACAGTTGCTGCATAGCGACTTTCTTTTGTACCATGGTCAATACTTGAAATAGTTGAGAAAGTTCCCAAGATGTTATTTGGGTTTTCAGTTTTCAAGTAGAATGGACGGTGTGTTGCCACAACTAAGGCTTGACCAAAGATAGCCCCCAAGACTTGCGCGATAATGTAAGGTACCACTTGTGCCCAAGGGAAAAGACCGCTAACTGCAAGTCCTAGAGTGAAAGCAGGGTTGATGTGGTTCCCAGATACGTTACCAAACATCAAGGCTGGGATCATAACCCCCATACCATAACCAACAGCGATGACGAGCCAGCCACTTTGGTGACCTTTCGTACCTTTAAGTTCAACGTTGGCAACTGCACCATTCCCAAGAATGATCAAAATGGCAGTTCCCAAAAATTCAGTGGCATATTTCAGTGCCCATGTGAAATCCATTTGCTAGATTCTCCTTAAAATTTTTTAGATATTCTTTATTCTATCAATTTTTACCCTATTTAGCAACTGATTTCTGGAAATATTTTTAAAAAAATAGGATTCAGAGTTTCCCAGTCTAATGAACTTGTAAGCGTTTTTAATCTTCTCGAAAGACCTCGTTCTCAAAACCAGGAAAAAGCCCACATCTGTGAGCTTTTCCTTGTTCCTAGATTCTAAAATCTATTATTTTTCATCTTCTTTTTTCTTGAAGAATCCTAATCCTAGACCAGCTAATAAGGTCATGATACCAGCGCTAGCCAAGGTAGCATTCGCTTCTGGACCTGTGTTTGGCAATTCCTCTCTTTTATTTGTCTCAGAAGTCGGAACTTCTGGGTCTGGACTCACTGGAATTTCAGTTTTTGGAGTACCTGGTTCTGGAGTTAGCTCTGGTATTGGAGTCTCTTGATTTGGTAGTTCTGGGTTTGGTGTCGGAACACTTGGATGCTCTGGATTTGGTTGTGGGTTTGGTTTGTCTGGAGTCGGTTCACCTGGAGCACCTGGTTCCTGAGGACTTGGAATTTCTGGAATTGGTTTTTCTGGTCTTGATAAACGGTCATACCTTACCAAAATAGTCGTACCTTTTGAATCTGCTGTTACTTCTGCATTCGATACTTTTGGTAAATCTGGTTTACCATAATTTTCAATTTCTGGCGATACGACTTCGTCCCAGTTGCCTGTTGTCCATTCACCTTCTGTCACGACTTTCGTCACTTTATTACGCTTGTTGGTTCTTGTTAATTCAACTGTTTGCGTAACTGGGCTAGCTACTTCTGTTGTTTCATCAGTCGCATCTACATACTTGATGGTACGGGTAACAGTTTTGCTTTCTTTAATATCTTCTGTAGCTTGCGGATATTTCACTACTTCGGTTGTATCTGTAGTTGTTGACGTTACAGTTGCTTCTGCTACAGTTGCCTTATCTGGGGCGTCATAGTTGGTTACAGTTGGAGAGTCTTGAGAACCCCATGTACCTGTTGACCAGTCTCCTGCTGTTACTTTACCTGTCACTTTATTACGCTTGTTGGTTCTTGTTAGTTCAACTGTTTGCGTAACTGGGCTACCTACTTCTGTTGTTTCATCAGTCGCATCTATATACTTGATGGTACGGGTAACAGTTTTGCTTTCTTTAACATCTTCTGTAGCTTGTGGGTATTTCACTACTTCGGTTGTATCTGTAGTTGTTGATGTTACAGCTGTTTCCGCTACAGTTGCCTTATCTGGAGCGTCATAGTTGGTTACAGTTAGAGAGTCTTGAGAACCCCATGTACCTGTTGACCAGTCTCCTGCTGTCACGACTTTCGTCACTTTATTACGCTTGTTGGTTCGCGTTAAGGTGACGCTTTGCGTAACTGGTGTTGCCACTTCTTTTGTTTCGTTGGCTTTATCGACATACTTGATGGTACGGGTAACAGTTCTGCTTTCTTTAACATCTTCTGTAGCTTGTGGGTATTTCACTACTTCGGTTGTATCTGTAGTTGTTGATGTTACAGCTGTTTCCGCTACAGTTGCCTTATCTGGGGCGTCATAGTTGGTTACAGTTGGAGAGTCTTGAGAACCCCATGTACCTGTTGTCCATTCACCTTCTGTCACGACTTTCGTCACTTTATTACGCTTGTTGGTTCTTGTTAATTCAACTGTTTGCGTAACTGGGCTAGCTACTTCTGTTGTTTCATCAGTCGCATCTACATACTTGATGGTACGGGTAACAGTTTTGGTTTCTTGAACATCTTCTATAGCTTGCGGATATTTCACAACGATTGTCTCATCTGTGCTTGCGGATGTGACGGTCGCAGAAGAAACCGTAGCTGTTTCGGCTGGACCATAGTTTTCTACTGATGGTGAAACTTTTTCGTCCCAGTTGCCTGTTGACCAAGTTCCTTCTGTCACGACTTTCGTCACTTTATTACGCTTGTTAGTTCTTGTTAATTCAACTGTTTGCGTAACTGGGCTAGCTACTTCGGTTGTTTCGTTGGCTTTATCGACATACTTGATGGTACGGGTAACAGTTTTAGTTTCTTTAACATCTTCTGTAGCTTGCGGATATTTCACAACGACTGTCTCATCTTTGCTTACTGATGTGACGGTCGCAGAAGAAACCGTAGCTGTTTCGGCTGGACCATAGTTTTCTACTGATGGTGAAACTTTTTCGTCCCAGTTTCCTGTTGTCCATTCACCGTAGGTTACAACTCCTGTTACCTTGTTCTCAGTTTTTGTACGGCTTAAGGTTACAGGTTGAACAACATCTTCTTTGACAGTTTGGTTCGTAACTTTATCAACGTAATGAATGGTACGCGTTATAGTCTTCGTCTCAGTAGTGGTGGCTGTTTTAGGAACCACTGTTTCCTCAACATTCTCACGGTAGTAGTAGTTAACGGTTGCACCGTCTTCTGGTACAGTTCCTGTGGCATTTTCAGGAGTTGCTACCAAGGTGTATGTTGTTTTCCTTGTGATAACTCGGTCTTCTTTGTCCTCAGTTGTTGTTTTTCCTTCAATAACTTTTGCTTCTGTAGTATACTCAGAACCTATCGCTAAATCAGCTTGTACAACAGACTCTGCCAACTTCTCTTGGGTACCTTCTTTATAGTAATTGGCTGTTACTGTAGCAGTAGTAGGCGCTTCACGTTCCTCATATACATAAGTTACCGTTCTTACCCCGCTTACGATATTTCCTTCAGTAGGGGCAGAATTTTCCCCCAAATCTCTTTTGACTCTATAATGTTTCCCATTAGTCGTTGAGATAGTGCTGAGTTTTTTATCTGTGACATTATAGCTAGTACCAATCAGTTGTTTTTTATTGGTAATGTAGGTTCCGTCACTTTCTTTTTCTCCAATTCCAGTATCATTTTTCAATGATAGCAAATGCCCTTGTTCATCAACATAGCGAACTTTCACATTTCCTGAGATTAGTTCTGCCAATTCTGAGGTTTTCTTCTTTTTCTTGATTTCTTCGGTTATTTTCTTTTTCTCTTCTTCGGGAATATTTAGTTTTGGAATGATTTTTTCAACAACGGTTCGTGATGGTTCCACAGTATCTTGGATGACTGAAAAGTCAGCGAGAATTGGAAGATTATACTGAACACGGTGACTTTGAGGATTTACCCCTACTCTGTCATTATTCTCTGAAAATACTTGTACGGTATAAGAAACAACATCTTTTGCTAATAAAACATCCCCAGTAGAGAAGTAGCCACCTTTTCCTAGATTGCTATCTCCAGGACCCACTGCGTCCTTAATCTTATCAGATAGTTGTTTATCAGTCAGTACATTCGTTCGCACAATTCCTTTGTCTACCCCTACAAAGTGTGAGAAATGTTTGAAGTCTTCAGAATCAGATCTAGCCCAACCTTTATTAAGGTTATTTGCTTTTGTATTTGTATTGTCTCTCTCAAAGGTTTGGGAATCAACACCATATGTATCTGCACTTGCAGTTGCTTCTATATCTGACCCTTGAATACCTGCTTCCTTACTACCATTTCTAGCGGCGAGATAGGTGTATTTTTCTGTTTCTACTTCTAGCTGATCATCCTTAACATGATAGGTAATTTTCTTAGCACCTGGTATAAGAGTCCTCAGTAGTTTATATACTCTGTCATCAGCTTTAGCTGGAGGAGTGCTTGAGTTTAGCCAAGTTGGGGTATTAGGAGTATCTTTATCAGCAACTTTCAATAAATTATTTAATTCGTTTGATAGCTTTGAAGTTGACTGAGATGTGCTTGTGAATGTTTTTCCCCACTCTGAATCTCTTTCTTTTGATTTTTCTATACTTAAGAAGTCTTCCGTAACATTTAATACAATATCGCCTTGTTTTTTAACTTCTTCCCTAGCTTCTGCTTCCAATTGATTGTACAGTTTGGTATCTTCTTCTGTATAATATCTTCTGGGTTTACGGTGTAATGGAGTAAATTTTATTTTCTCATTACGAATTTTATTAACACGAGATTTAAACTCATCTTTAAAAAATTTGGAAATTTGGAAATTCGC
Source organism: Streptococcus sp. 1449 (assembly GCF_013276805.1). Classification (NCBI taxonomy): domain Bacteria; kingdom Bacillati; phylum Bacillota; class Bacilli; order Lactobacillales; family Streptococcaceae; genus Streptococcus; species Streptococcus sp. 1449. Next base: position 18,649 of record NZ_VMLS01000001.1, on the reverse strand, counting down.
CAGTTCTACATTTAAACCTTTTTTGTACAAGTTTTCATTTTGAACGATTTCGGCTACACGGTGAATGGTTTCATCGTATACCGTCTTCTCTTGGCCAGCAGTATCCTTAGTTTTAATGACTACTCGATAGGTTCCTTTAGAACCATTAATATCTGAGATATATCCTGTCACAAATTCCACACGAACACGGCTTCCGAAGCCAGGAGAAAAGGCAGTAAACTGCTTCTCTATCCCATTATATCCAACTACACCTGGAGAATATTTATTATACTTATCTTTTTCTAAAAATGGGAGATTCTTAAATTCGGTGGAGTTCTTATTAGCACGTTCATTTTGAGCACGTGGATCATACTTCGAATTATCTGAAACCGTCTCGTCACGATTAGCTCGTGTACGTCCTTTAACAAGCATAAGCATGTATTTAAAACGACGGTCTAATGCTTGTTCGTGCACAAAGATGTTATCTAAGGCATCTGCCCCAAGCATACCACCTTGTTCAATCGTACCATCTTCTTTCTTATACCAACCTGTAAAGTAACCATCTGCATTTTTCTTACCAATAACGAATTTACCTGGTCTGCCATCTTTACCTGCAATCGCTGTCCATCCACCGAAAGAATCAAGTTCTCTTATTTCACCATCTTGTAATTTATCTCCTGTACCATCTTCACTGACTTTGCCGTTTTTAAATCTAAGAGCATCCCCAAGGGTGTTCATACTACGCAAGTAAGAACGTTCATTATTTTGGAAGTCGTCTGGCATATTTTTTACAATATCCCATAATTGTTCGAGAGTCAGATTTTCCTTAGGAGTATCAAATTTCAGATGGGCATTCTTATCATCCCCACCTGTCTCTCCATCTTTAGGCACAATGACCCCGGGCTGGTGTTCTTTTACTGTGTCACCCTTACGATTGGCATCCAGTAAATCTGAATCAGTATCTGCTGTGTCTGAACCTCCCTCATTTCCAGAAGTCGGCTCTGATTCAGTTCCTGTAGCTCCATTCGATGAATCACTTGACTCCCCATCAGCTAATTCTCTTTTACTACGAGTACGAGGTTTCGTACTTTCTGGAGTTACTAGCGGATTGTCAGCTACGGGAGCATTATAGGTGTTTGCTGCTGCATCAGTATGACTGAGGTCAGTCTTGTTTTCTGGCTCTCCAATTCCAGACTGTCCTGGATCTGTCGGGTTTGCTGTCCTCTCAGCTTCCCTCGCTGACTCCACGCCCTCAGCATGAGCAATCCCAGCTCCCATCAAAAGATAGAGCGCCCCAATGACAACACTAGCTGCACCGACACTCACTTTTCGAATACTGTATTTTAATTGTTTTTCTGGACTATTCATGACTACCTCCATATATATATATCAAAAGATATATATTATAACAGATCTTATATAATAATCCTCATTTTAAATTATACAACGAATAAGGTTTAATTTCAATTTTTTAGAGACTACAAATAGGATAAACTTGACTTGTCATTTCGGTTTGTAATTAACACACTTAAATCAAAATTATGAATAGTACAGTCTTCTTCGCTCATTGACTAAAAACTTATGCTACCGTTTTACTAAAATGCTAAAAAGTGCTATAATGTGAACGGTTAAAACAATTTACAAAAAGGAGAATTTTAATGTCTTACCAAGAAAATTACCAGAAATGGGTTGATTTTGCGGAGCTTCCTGACTATCTTCGTCAAGATTTGGAAAATATGGACGAAAAAACAAAGGAAGATGCCTTCTATACAAATCTTGAATTTGGTACTGCAGGTATGCGTGGCTTGATTGGTGCTGGTACAAACCGCATCAACATCTACGTTGTTCGTCAAGCTACTGAAGGATTGGCTCGTTTGATTGAGTCAAAAGGTGGAAACGAGAAAGAACGCGGTGTAGCAATCGCCTACGATAGCCGTCACTTCTCACCTGAGTTTGCCTTTGAATCTGCGGCAGTTCTTGCTAAACACGGCATCAAATCTTACGTATTTGAAAGCCTTCGTCCAACTCCAGAACTATCATTTGCAGTTCGTCACCTCAACTGTTTCGCAGGTATCATGGTCACAGCCAGCCACAACCCTGCTCCATTTAACGGTTACAAGGTTTACGGTGAAGACGGTGGACAAATGCCTCCACACGACGCGGACGCTTTGACTACTTATATCCGTGCAATCGAAAACCCATTTGCAGTTGAAGTTGCTGATGTGGAATCTGAAAAGGCTTCTGGCTTGATTGAAGTTATCGGCGAAGCTGTTGACGTAGAATACCTTAAAGAAGTTAAGGACGTAAACATCAACCCAGCCTTGATTGAAGAATTCGGTAAAGACATGAAAATTGTCTACACACCACTTCATGGTACTGGTGAAATGTTGGCTCGTCGTGCTCTTGCCCAAGCAGGATTTGACTCAGTTCAAGTCGTTGAAGTGCAAGCAACTGCTGATCCTGACTTCTCAACTGTAAAATCTCCAAACCCAGAAAGCCAAGCAGCCTTTGCCCTTGCTGAAGACCTTGGTCGTCAAGTTGGTGCAGATGTTCTTGTGGCAACTGACCCAGACGCTGACCGTGTTGGTGTTGAAGTTCTTCAAAAAGATGGTAGCTACCTCAACCTTTCAGGTAACCAAATCGGTGCTATCATGGCTAAATACATCTTGGAAGCTCATAAAAATGCTGGAACTCTTCCTGAAAATGCAGCCCTTTGCAAATCTATCGTATCAACTGACTTGGTAACGAAGATTGCTGAAAGCTATGGCGCAACTATGTTCAACGTCTTGACTGGTTTCAAATTCATCGCTGAAAAAATCCAAGAATTCGAAGAAAAACACAATCACACATACATGATGGGATTTGAAGAAAGCTTCGGTTACTTGATTAAACCATTTGTACGTGATAAAGACGCTATCCAAGCTGTTCTTGTCGTTGCTGAACTTGCTGCCTACTACCGTTCACGTGGTTTGACACTTGCTGACGGTATCGAAGAAATCTACAAAGAGTACGGCTACTACGCAGAAAAGACAATCTCTGTTACCCTTTCAGGTGTCGATGGTGCTGAACAAATCAAAGCGATTATGGCTAAATTCCGTAACAATGCTCCAAAAGAATGGAACACAACAGCTATCACTGTCGTAGAAGACTTCAAAGCTCAAACAGCTACTGCTGCTGACGGTACTGTTACAAACTTGACAACTCCTCCAAGCGATGTGTTGAAATACACACTTGCTGACGGTTCATGGATTGCCGTTCGCCCTTCAGGGACAGAACCAAAAATCAAGTTCTACATTGCAGTTGTAGGTGAAACCAACGAAGAATCACAAGCTAAAATTGCTAACATCGAAGCAGAAATCAATGCTTTTATAAAATAAAGACCTAAAAAGATGAGACCAAACAATCTCATCTTTTTTTCGTATCAAATCTAAGCAATTTTAGAAACTTTATGGCATACTAGACTTATCAATGAAAGCGAGGTAATCTCATGGAACAATTTTTAGATAACATTAAAGACCTTGAAGTCACTACAGTTGCGCGTGCGCAAGAAGCTCTTGATAAAAAAGAAACTGCCACTTTCTTTATCGGTCGTAAAACTTGCCCTTACTGCCGTAAATTTGCAGGTACTTTGGCAGGTGTCGTAGCTGAAACCAAAGCTCACATCTACTTCATCAATAGTGAAGAAGCAAGCCAACTCAATGAGTTGCAAGCATTCCGCTCACGCTACGGAATCCCAACTGTACCAGGATTTGTTCACGTTGCAGATGGACAAATCAACGTCCGTTGCGACTCTTCAATGTCAGCACAAGAAATCAAGGACTTTGCTGGATTGTAAAAAATCAGCTAACAAGTCTTAAAATTACAAAAACGCATAATGTAAGGTGCAAAAACCTTGATATTATGCGTTTTATTGTTTCTAAAACAGTTACATCAGCATTTCATTACAGCACATTTTAATTTTGGAAGTCAAATCAATTTTTAACAATGTTTTAGAAATCACAGTGGGCTATTCCATATTCAATTATCCAGATTCAATCGCTATTATCGTTTTCCTAGATTACAAAAAAACTACGTTTTGCTAATCAAAACGTAGTCTCAGCCACTATTTTATCTTACTGTCCTTCTTTTACTTCTTTGGTTGCTACATCTTCTCCAAACCATTTTTGGCTGATTTCTTGGAATTTACCGTCCTTGTAAAGACTAGAAAAAGCTTCATTTATCTTCTTAACCAGAGTTGTATCTTCCTTACGGGCTCCAACCGCAAAGGCTTCTGTTTCTAGTCCAACTGTAAAGACATTATAATCGTTTAAAACGCCTTCTGCTTCTAAATAATAATTTGCATAGACACGGTCAATCAATAGACCGTCAATTCGATCATTTTTCAAATCAATTAAGGCTTCATTAAAGGTTTGGTATTGATTAGCTTCCTTATTAGCGACAATATCCTTTAAAATCGCTGGGTTTGCTTCAAAGTCCGCATAACCAGATGAGCCAGCTTGAGCTCCTAATGTCTTTCCAGCCATATCCTTTGCAGTCGTGATACCAGATGATTTCTTGGTCACCAATACCTGCTCATTTTTCATATATGAGTTACTGAATGCCACCTTTTCACGGCGTTCATCTGTAGCGGAATAACCATTCCAAATCAGATCAATCGTTCCTTTTGTCAATTCAGCTTCTTTCAAATCCCAATCAATCGGTTGCCAGTTTACTGTGATTCCGTATTTTTCAAAAACAGCTGTAGCTAAATCAATATCAAATCCTGCATAAGAACCATCTTTCTGAGCAAATCCCATTGGAACAAAAGTGCTATCAAATCCAATAGTAATAGACTTGTTAGACTCGTACTTAGACCAATTATCTCCACTAGTTTCGCTAGTATTTTTCCCACAAGCTACTAAGAACAAAGCAGTCATCAGACTGACTAATACAAGCATCCATTTTTTCATCCATTTTTCCTCCTATTTAGGTTCTACTTTCAATAATACATCTGCGATATTTTCAGCAAACTGCAAATCATGGGTTACCACAATCTGGGTCATGCCAAGTTCCCTATTTTGCAAGATCAGTTTTTCCACTTCCAAGCGTAATTCTGGATCCAGGGCAGAAGTTGGTTCATCGTAGCCAATGATTTCTGGGTCAATCATCATAGCACGCGCCAAAGCCACCCGCTGCTTTTGCCCACCAGATAGCGAGAAAGGATAGGCATCTGCGTGTCCTCCTAATCCTAACTGTTCCAAGAGTCCACTCGCCTTCTTCTCAGCCTCCTCCTGCTTCATTCCCATGGTCTTCACAGGCGATAAGGTCAAATTGTCCAGAACTGATAAATGAGGGAACAGTTGAAAATCTTGGAAGACAAATCCCAGTAGATTGCGCTTCTGTAATTCATCCAGCTCTAAGGAATCTCCATTATAAAAGATTTGCCCTGAATCAATAGTTTCAAGACCTGCAAGCATACGTAAAAGAGTTGTCTTACCTCCACCAGAAGGTCCAACGATAGCCAGGATTTGCTTTTCAGGAATACTTAGACTGAAATTAGACAGGATTTGTTTATCTCCAAAGACTTTATTGATATTTCGTAATTCTAACATGGCAGCCTCCTATCTATAATAACTATACTTCTTCTCAACTTTTTTGGAAATAATTGTCACAATCCCAATCAAAATCAAGTAAATGGCTCCTGCCAAGAACATAGGAACCAGACTAGCATCACGGTTGGCAGCTGTTCGACTAGCCAAGATAAGATCAGAAATTCCTAGAGCATAGACCAGAGAGGTATCCTTGACCAAACTCATAACTTCGTTAAAGACACTAGGAAGAACAATCTTGGTCACTTGGGGCAAGATAATATAGCGCACTGTGTCAAAAGGGCTAAACTTCAAGACCTTGGCTGCCTCATACTGTCCTCTTGGAATAGTGTCAATTCCCCCACGGAAAATTTCTGCAAAGTAAGCCGCATAATTCAAAACAAAGGCAATAATAGCTGCAGGAAGGCGGTCTAAACGAATCCCAATACTTGGGAGCACATAATAAATAAAAATCAATTGCAAGAGCAAGGGGGTGCCACGCATAACCCAGATGTAAATGTTAATCAGATAATGGAGGGGCTTCCAATGGACTTGCAAGGCAAAGGCAATCAAAACGCCCAAAGGAATCGAAAATAGCAAGACCAGTGCAAAGACCTGTACAGTCGTGCTCGCACCATTCAGTAAACTCGGTAATATCTCAAATAAATAAGACATACTGCACCTCCTAAAAGTAATTGTTCCTATTATAGCATGAATAAACAAAATAACCAACCATTTTTGCAAAAAAATTCTATCATATACAAATAAAAACCGTAGCTATCAAAAGAGATAAACTACAGTTCTATATGTTTAAACATTCTTACAATCTCTCAAACAGTTCTTGCATTTGCACATCATCTGGAACCAGTTTTAAGTAAGCTTGTGCATTGACTTTTGCTTCCTCAAAGTAGCCCAATTCACGCAAGACATAGATATAGTGTTCCAAAAACTCTGGATTGTCCTTTAAATCTCCTGCCAACTCTTGGTAATGCTCATAGGCAGTATCCAAATCGTCCATTTCTTGATAGGAACGAGCAATCATCCACTTGGTCAAGAGATTTTCTGGCTCATCGCTCTGCAAGTCTAGAATATCCTCATAACGCTCCTGCTCCAGATAAATAGTGGCTAAACGAAGCAAGATTTCTTCTGTATCCTCAGCGTCTTCTTTAGCTGTTAGGAGATAATTTTCTGCCCCACTTGCATCATGCAATTCATAAGAGAATTGCGAAGCAGCTAGCAAGAGGCGAGTTTCAAAGGGATTTTTCTCTAAGCCTTGCTTAGCGATACGCAGGGCTTCTTGAACTTGATGTTCCTTATGTAAGGCCTGGCTATAACCATATTCATAGCCTTCAAAGTCAGGAGAAATGGTATCAAGCTGCTTAAAGTAAAGGGTGGCTTTTTGGTATTCTTCTTGATCAAAGTAAAGGCTGGCCAACTCAAAAGCTGTTAGGTCATCGTATTCTAACTCCAGGGCTTTTTCTAAAAACTCAGTAGCCGTTTCAAATTTCCCTAACTGGGCATAGGCAAAACCAATTCGTTGATAGGTGGAAATGCCCGTTTGCTCATAAATAGTACGATTATCTAACTGGGCATAGCCTTGAATGGCCTCTTGGTAATTTTCCAACTCACTATCCAACTCTGCCAAACCCAATATCAAGAGAGGATCCTCTGAGTAGGTCAAAGCCTCCAGCAATTTCTCACGCGCCACATCTGTCAAACCTTCCATCTGGTAAAGATCTGCCTTCAAAGCCAAAGCCGAAACATACCAGTCACTGTCAGCTTGGATTTCCTCAAGATAAGCAAAGGCTTCTTCGATTTGACCATCCTCGCTAGCAATTGCAGCTAGATTAAGATGAAGCTCTGGGAAATCCTCTACAATTTTCAGGTAAATCTCCTTTGCCTGAGGATAAAAACCAATTCCTTCAAGATAAGTTGCCAACTCATACAGAAGGTCACTTGGATCATTTTCTAAAGCTTTGACGAAATAGTGCTCAGCCTTGGCTAAATCTTGCTCCTCCAAAGCCTGTAACATCTGTTGACTATTGTTCACTTTTGACTTCCTCGCCCTCTAATTCATATAGACCACTGACTGCCTTATACCATTCGAAAATGGCTGAAATGACAACCTTAGCAGAGGCATAAACTGGAATACCAAGTAAAACTCCCCAGATACCAAACATAGATCCTGAAGTTAACAAAACAAAGAGAACATTAATGGGATGGATGTTTAATTGACTTCCCAAAATCAATGGAGAGACAAAACGGCCTTCAATAGTTTGTTCTACGATAAAGACAATCACTACTTTCAAAAGCATAACTGGACCAGCAATCAACCCCAATACTAGGGCAGGAAGCATGGCTAGAAAGCTACCAAGATAAGGAACCAGATTTAAAATACCAGCAGTAACCCCCAACGTAACTGCATAGCGTAGACCAATAATCTTGAAGAAAATCATAAACATTACTGCTACAATAATAGCCACTGTTACTTGCCCTCGAACATAGTTGGACAACTGTTGATTCACATCTGATAAAACTTGTCCAACAGGTTCCTTCAATTTTCTTGGCATAAATTGGGTCAAATAGTTACGCAAGCCTTTCCCATCACGCAAGAGATAAAAGAGCATGAAAGGAACGATAATCAAGGCAACAATCACTTGAGAAGCTCCGCTAATAAAGGCACTCACCCAGTTGACTGCCTGAGATGAAACTTTACTTGCCCAAACTGTAGCCTGACTAGAGAAGTTTGTCAAAACCTGCTCTAACTGAGGTCTGAAATCATCTGGCAGGTGCTGGGCTACCAATCCATTAACAATCCTATCTATATCTTCTAAGTAAACAGGAACGTTTCTTGCAAAGGTCAAAACCTGACGTTGCAGATTTGGAATAGCTACTGCCAAGCCCCAAATGATAAAGATAGCGATGATGACAAAGACAATAGTGATAGCTATGACACGATTCACCTTATGCTTCTCCATCCAATCAACAATAGGATTTAATAAATAATATAGTAAACCAGATAGAATAACTGGCAGCATCACAACTGCCAAAAAGTCTAAAACAGGTGAAAATAGAAAACTAATCTTACTTAAAATAAAAAGATTCAGTCCCAATAATAAGGTTACCAAAAATACCGTAATGGCCTTGTTATCCAAAAACCACTTGAAAAACCAAGACAGGCTAAAATGTTTCTCTTTTTGTTCCATAAATACTTCCTTTCTATCGTTCTCTCATTATACCATTTTTAAATCAAAATAACTCTTTTTTAAAGTGCTTACATCTAATTGGATGTCTTTAATTGGCTTGTTTTTGTGATATAATAGTCTTATCTTTATATAGAGGTAAAGTTATGAAAGAAACTGTTTATTTTGGAACTTACACACGTCGTACTTCCCAAGGGATTTACAAGGCTGACTTTGATACAGAAACTGGTCAGCTTTCAAATCTAGAACTTTTTACAGCTGAGCCAAGTCCAACCTACCTTGCCTTTGACCAGCACCAACACCTATACACTGTTGGTAGTCAAGACGATAAGGGAGGGATTGCAGCCTATCAAACTGACGGGGCTTTATTAAATCACGTCGTTGAAAAAGGAGCTCCCCACTGTTATGTTGCCGTTGATGAAAAGCGTAATTTGGTCTATGCAGCCAACTACCACAAGGGACAGGTCCTTGTTTATAAACGTCAGAAGGATGGGAGTCTTCTACTTAGTGATATGGATCAACACAGTGGCCAAGGTCCACATGAAAATCAAGCTTCCCCCCATGTTCACTATACAGATTTAACACCTGACCACTATCTAGTGACCTGCGACTTGGGTACTGACCAAGTTATCACTTATGACCTTGATCAAGAAGGGAAATTATCTAAACTCTATACCTACAATAGCCAGCCAGGAGCGGGCTCACGTCATATCGTTTTCCATAACCACTATAAAATCGCTTATCTGATTTGTGAACTCAATAGCACTATCGAGGTTCTAATCTACGATGGCGTTGGCGAATTTGAACGTATGCAAGTGATTTCAACTCTACCAGACGGTTATGAAGGCTTTAATGGAACCGCTGCTATTCGTCTCTCTACAGACGGTAAATACCTCTACGCTTCTAACCGTGGTCATGATTCTATCGCAGTATATACCATCCTTGCGGACGGTAGCTTAGAGTTATTAGAAATCGTTCCAACACATGGTCAGACTCCACGTGATTTTGATTTGACACCTGACCAAAAATTTCTCATTGCTGTCCACCAAGACTCTGACAATGCAACTGTCTTTAAACGTAATTGTGACAATGGTCGTCTAGCAGAACTCTCCAACGACTTCCATGTTCCCGAAGCAGTCTGCATCCGTTTTGCTCCTTAATACTCTTCAAAAATCTCTTCAAACCACGTCAGCGTCGCCTTACCGTAGGTATGGTTACTGACTTCGTCAGTTCTATCCACAACCTCAAAACTGTGTTTTGAGCTGACTTCGTCAGTTCTATCCACAACCTCAAAACTGTGTTTTGAGCTGACTTCGTCAGTTCTATCCACAACCTCAAAACTATGTTTTGAGCAACCTATGGCTAACTTCCTATGTTTGCTTTTTGATTTTTATTGAGTATAAAACACCATAAAAAAATGAACTTGGAATTTTCAAGTTCATTTTTTCTTATAGTCTATTTCCGACATTAATACGGTTAATGGCACGTTGCAGTGCAATCTTCGCACGACGTTCTTGGTCAATCAAGTGTTTGTCTTGTGCTTCTTCAATTGCACGTTCTGCACGAAGTTTGGCACGTTCTGCACGACTGATATCGATATCACGAGCACGTTCTGCAGAGTCAGCGACGATTGTGATCATATCATTGGCAATTTCAATAACACCGCCGTTTACTGCAATCCAGTTCACGTGATCTTCATCATCAATACGTTTTACCTTTACTTCATCAACTGCTAAAACCGCAATCATATTTTCATGTCGTGGCAAGATCCCCATCTCACCATCCAGAGTTCGAACCGATACATAGCTGGCATGGTGATCATAGACGAGACCATCTGGTGTCACGATCTGGACAGTTAACTGAGCCATAGATCACCTCTTAAAATCCTATTTTTTCAGCTTTTACAATCACATCTTCGATAGAACCTACACCACGGAAGGCATCTTCTGGCAAGTGGTCGTATTTACCATCAAGGATTTCCTTAAAGCCACGTACAGTTTCAGCAACTGGAACATATGAACCAGGCTGACCAGTAAATTGTTCCGCAACGTTGAAGTTTTGTGACAAGAAGAACTGGATACGACGGGCACGTGCAACCAAGGTCTTTTCTTCATCAGAAAGTTCATCCATACCAAGGATAGCAATGATATCTTGCAATTCATGGTAACGTTGAAGAACGCGTTTTACTTCAGCAGCAACTGCATAGTGCTCTTCTCCAACGATTTCAGGTGCTAAGGCACGTGAACTTGAAGCAAGTGGGTCAACGGCTGGGTAGATACCCAATTGTACCAACTTACGTTCCAAGTTGGTTGTTGAATCCAAGTGAGCAAAGGCTGTTGCTGGCGCTGGGTCAGTATAGTCATCCGCTGGCACATAGATAGCCTGGATAGAGGTTACAGAACCCTTCTTAGTTGATGTAATACGTTCTTGCAATTGACCCATTTCCGTAGCAAGTGTTGGTTGGTAACCAACGGCTGATGGCATACGACCCAAAAGGGCAGATACTTCTGAACCAGCCTGAGTGAAACGGAAGATATTATCGATAAAGAGAAGCACGTCTTGGCCTTCTACATCACGGAAGTATTCAGCGATTGTCAAACCAGTAAGGGCAACACGCATACGTGCTCCTGGTGGCTCATTCATCTGACCAAATACCATGGCTGTTTTCTCGATAACGCCTGATTCTTTCATTTCCCAGTAAAGGTCATTCCCTTCACGAGTACGTTCCCCAACACCGGTAAATACTGAAATACCACCGTGTTCTTGGGCAATGTTGTGAATCAATTCTTGGATTAAGACGGTTTTACCAACTCCGGCACCACCGAAAAGTCCAACCTTACCACCTTTAAGGTAAGGGGCAAGAAGGTCGATAACCTTAATCCCTGTTTCAAGGATTTCAGAAGAGGTAGACAATTCATCAAAAGTTGGAGCTTTTTTATGAATTGGCTGACGCTCTGCGTCTTCTGTAAAAGGAGCTTCCAAGTCAATGGTATCTCCCAAAACGTTGAAGACACGTCCCAAAGTTTCTTTACCTACTGGTACAGAGATTGGACGACCTGTGTCCAATACTTCCATTCCACGAGTCAACCCATCTGTTGATTCCATGGCGATAGTACGGACCATACCATCTCCCAACTCCAAGGCTACTTCAAGGACGATTTTTGTTTTTCTTTCGTCATTTTTGTAGACGACAAGTGCATTGTTAATCTCAGGAAGTTTTTCCCCTGCTGCAAACAAGACGTCTACAACGGGACCGATAACCTGAGCAATTTTACCTGAACTCATCTCCTTCTCCTATTCTATATAAGATACTGTCGGTTCCTAGCTCAACTAGATCCTAAGTTCATTTTCATACGAGCTGGACTAGAGCCTATTCTAAGGCACTAGCACCTGCTACGATTTCTGTAATTTCTTGTGTAATCGCCGCCTGTCTGGCACGGTTATACTGAATTGTCAAATCATTGATGACTTTCTTAGCATTATCAGTCGCTGTTTGCATGGCTGTCATACCAGCAGCATTCTCAGCTGTCTTGGCATCGATAATGGCACCGTAAATCATACTTTCTGCAAACTGAGGCAATAACTGCTCCAAAATTTCTTCTCGGCTGGTTTCCAATTCAAAAGTCAAGCTATACTCTTCATCCGCTTCATTTGGATCCAAGTCAACAATCGGAAGCATTTGTTCCACACGCATTTGACTGGTTAGCGTATTGACATGATGGTTATAGCAGACATAGAGTTCATCAAAAAGTTCATTTTGGTACATTTCAACAGTTTTTGAAATAATCTTACGAACTTGATCAAAGCTAGGTTGGTCTGCCAAGCCACGTAGTTCATAAAGTGGTTGAATACCACGAGCCTTAAAGAAATCAGCTCCCATTCCACCAATACAGATCATTTCAAAACCTGTACCGTCTGGGTGGTATTCTTCTTTCAACTCCATAACGGCTTTCAGAATAGAGGAATTATAACCTCCAACCAAACCGCGATCTGAAGTAATGACGATATAGCCTGTCTTCTTCACAGGACGGCTAATCAGCATGGGATTGGTTGAGCCACCAGCTCCATTACCATGAAGAATATCTGTCAAAAGTTTGCGAACTTTCTGAGCGTAAACTTGGAAGTTGCGAGCAGCTTCTTCAGAGCGACCTAGCTTAGCAGCTGATACCATTTGCATGGCATTAGTGATTTGACTCGTATTTTTTGTTGAGGCGATTTTTGTTTTAATATCATTTAGAGATACTGCCATCTGACACCTCTATTCTTATTGGAAGCTAGATTGATTGAGAAACTCTGTAATCGCAGCATCCAAGACTGCTTCTTCTGGCAAGTCTTTTGTATCACGAATGGTTTCCAAAATATCTGGATGTTGAGCGTCAAAGAAGGCATGGAACTCTTCCTCGAAACGAACAATATCATCTACTGGAACAGTATCCAAGAAACCATGTGTCAAAGCATAGAGAATGGTTACTTGTTTCTCAACAGGTAAGGGTTTGTGAACAGGTTGTTTCAAGACCTCAACGGTACGACGTCCACGGTTCAACTTAGCCTGTGTTGCTGCGTCCAAGTCAGAACCAAACTTAGTGAAAGCTTCCAACTCACGGTATGAAGCAAGGTCGATACGAAGTGTACCAGCAACCTTCTTCATGGCTTTGATTTGTGCAGAACCACCTACACGCGATACAGATGAACCCGCATCGATGGCTGGACGAATACCCGCATTGAAGAGACCATCACCAAGGAAGATTTGTCCATCAGTGATAGAAATCACGTTGGTTGCGATATAGGCAGAGATATCTCCTGCTTGTGTCTCGATAAATGGTAGAGCTGTAATTGATCCACCACCAAGTTCATCAGAAACTTTAGCTGAGCGCTCAAGCAAACGGCTGTGAAGGTAGAAGACATCTCCTGGGAAAGCTTCACGACCTGGAGGACGACGAAGCAAGAGTGACAGTTCACGATAAGCTACCGCTTGTTTTGATAGATCATCGTATACAATCAAAACATGCTTCCCTTGGTACATAAATTCTTCCGCCATGGCAACCCCAGTATAAGGAGCTAGGAAGAGCAATGGAGATGGTTGTGAAGCAGAGGCTGTCACAACGATTGTGTAGTCCAAGGCACCGTACTGACGAAGTGTTTCTACTTGCGTACGAACTGTTGATTCTTTTTGTCCAATTGCGACATAGATACAGATCATATCTTGATCTTTTTGGTTCAAGATTGTATCAATCGCAATGGTTGTTTTCCCTGTCTGACGGTCACCGATAATCAACTCACGTTGACCACGACCAATCGGTACAAGGGCGTCAATAGCTTTCAAACCAGTTTGCAATGGTTCTGAGACTGACTTACGTTGCATGACACCAGGAGCTGGCGCTTCTACTGGACGAGTTTTATCAGTGTGGATTTCTCCCAGACCGTCAACCGGACGACCAAGCGGATCCACAACACGACCAATCAGACTTTCACCTACTGGGACTTCCATGATTTTACCTGTACGGCGGATTGTATCGCCTTCACGAATATCTGTAAAGTCACCTAGGATGATAATACCAACGTCTGTTGACTCCAAGTTTTGAGCCATACCATAAGAGCCGTTTTCAAAGATCAACAACTCTCCACTCATGGCATTGTCAAGGCCATGAGCACGCGCGATACCGTCCCCGATATAGGTTACAACACCTGTTTCAGTCACATCAAAATTGGGTTTGAAATTTTCAATTTGTTGCTTAATTAAAGCGCTGATTTCTTGTGCGTTAATTGCCAAAAGAACACCACTTTCTATTTCAAATTTTCTTTAACAACTTTAAGTTGTTGTTTAATACTCACATCAATTGTCTTGTGATTGGCAAAAATAACAAAACCACCAATGAGACTTTCATCGATTTGTTCTTTTACACTCCTTACTTTCAGAGACATTTTCTTCTCAATCAAAGGGAGCAAACGACTCTTTTGTTCATCAGTTAGAGGATGAGCAGCAGTAATCGTCACTTCAAATCGATTTGTTTCTTTTTCAAGTCGGTCCAAGCAATCTACAAGCACATCATAAAAAAGATTTGCTCTGTGATTGTAGACCAGAACCTGGATAAAGTTTTGTAATAAAGGTGACACAGAGTCTTGGAAAAAAGCAATCGTTTTTTTCTTGTCAGACTCATCTACTGTCACTTTTTTTAAAAAAGAAGGTAAACCTGTTTCTTCAGCAACTTGCTTGATTTGAGTCAAGTCTGAAAAGATACGGGCTTCTTCTCCTTTTTCAAGTACCAATTGGACAAAAGGCATGCTGTATTTTTCAATTACCTTTACTGTTTTCTTGTCCATTAAGCTTCTCCTAGCTGATCGATATACTGATCAATGAGTTCTTTATGGGCATGACCGTCAAGGTTTTGTGAGATGATTTTACCAGCTAGGCTGATGGTCAAATCTGCTACCTCACCCTTAACGCTTTGTAAAGCTTCAGCTTTGTTTTGAGCAATTTCTTGGTTTGCTTTTTCTTTTAAGCGTCCTGCTTCTAGTTTAGCATCTGCTAAGATATTAGCCTTACTTTGCTCAGCTGTTTCCTTTGCATTTTCAATGATTGTCTTAGCTTCTTTACGGCTACCAGCCAATTCATCTTCGCGTTTTTGAGCCAATACTTCTGCTTTTTGACGGGCTTCTTCAGCTCTGTCAATATCTGAAGCAATTTTTTCAGCTCTTTCTTCGAAAATGCCTGTAATATTAGACCATGCAAATTTTTTAATCAAGACTAGCAAAAGAATAAAAGAGCCAGTGATTAAAATAAAATTACCAATCAATTCACCTACTGTTACGTGCATCAGTTACTCCTTTCTATTCCTCTTCAATATTAATCTTATTCCCTAAATACACAGATGTCAAAAGAGTAAAGACATAAGCTTGGATGCAGGAAATAAAGACAGAAAATGCAGTCCAAGCCAAATTAGCTCCAAAGGCTACTGGATACCAATAAATAGCTTGGTGGGAAAGAAGAAGTAACAAACTCGTCATGACCTCTCCTGCAAAGATATTCCCAAAAATCCGCAAAGCCAAAGATAAGAAGTTTGTAAATTCTTCCAAGATATTCATCGGTATGACAAAAACAGGACTCATAAAAGATTTTATACTTTTTTTAAATCCACGACGACGAACGCTTTCTATATGTGTCAACAAAATGACAAGAAAAGATAAGGTTAAGTCATACTGTAAATTAGCGGTTGGCGAACTCCACCAGTTAGTCCCATCGATCGTTTGAAGCTTTGTCATTAAGCCAAGGTTATTGGCAATCACCATGAAAAGAAATAAACAAAGGAAAAAGAGTGAGTAATCTTTCATGTAGCGCGAACCAATGTTAGGTTCTGTAAATCCAATAACAAAGTCATAGACATACTCAAGTACATTTTGCTTTCCTTTGGGTTTCAAGGTCATATTGCGGCTTGCCCAATAAATAAAGACAAAAATAACTCCCACAATCAACAAGGTCATGGCTAACATAGTCAGATTGAAGATAACAGGACCAATAGAGATGATTGGATTAATACTTTCTTCCATCTAAAATCCTCCCTTTTCTTCTCGTTCCATGTATTTATTTGATAATAAATGAGAAGACAAGAGTTACAAAGAAAGTTCCTTCAATAAAGGCAACACCTAAAAACATCAAACTACGAAACTCAGAAAGCATATCTGGTTGGCGTGCTACTGATTTAAACAGTCCATTCATCAATAAACCTTCACCGACAGATACGCCCATACAGGCAATACATAAGCCTAAAAATGTTAAATTCATAACGAATTCTCCTTTAAAATAAAATTTACTTACTTAGTGTAGTCCTAAAATTTAAATTTGTCAACTTTTAACCGCTATTGGAAGCGTTTAATAAAAATTATTTCCATTTTCTTTCGGATTTCACTCTATTCTGAAAAACTCGAGAGGGGAATCTCGGATTAATGTCAATTTAAAAAGATAGAGAGTTTTTAGTTTAAATAAATTGTTTTAAGATATCAACCACATCACTTCTTTTCTTAACCCGATAAGCCTTGATTCCCAATTTCTCAGCTGCCATTGCATTGTACCCAATATTGCCCAGAAAGACACAATTTCTAGGTTATAACTGGTATTTATCGATAGTTACTCATATACATCAGTCCACCTCCATACTTATGTGCGAGCCTCTCTTTGTATTATACCTCCATACTCACCTTACAGATTCTTTTGCTAATAATATCTTTGCCCAATGTAGGGATAGTCTTGTAACCTAAAGACTTCCTTGTAGCCATACCTTTTATAAAAATCAAGAGCTTGAAACTGGTAGGTATTGACAAAGGCAAAACGACAGTTTCGATTCTTAGCTTCAGTTTCTGCTTGCTGCAATAGTTTTGAACCGATTCCTTGCCCTCTCAGTTCCTCTTTTACAAATAAATACTCGATTTCTAGCCAATTTCTAAAAGTCTCTACTATCAAACCTGCCAGGAGATTGCCCTTTTCATCTTCGACATAAAGATTAAGTGGCTCACTTTCAGCTTCCTCTCTTTTTGAACGGTTATAAACACGAATCAGATTCCCTATTTCTTGCGATTTATGTGAATCCTTATTTTTCAATCTAAAGTATAGTGAAATAAAATAAAACATGCGCAAATCGATTAAGGAATTTAATCTAATTTCTAACAATGTCTTAGAAACCAAAGTATACTATTTTAACTTCAATGCACTATACATCTAATACTCAATGAAAATCAAAGAGCAAAATAGGAAACTAGCCACAGGTTGCTCAAAGCATGGTTTTGAGGTTGTAGATAGAACTGACGAAGTCAGCTCATACTAAACTAAAATTAAAAAGCATTATATAGTAGTAATATGAAATCAACTAAAGAAGAAATCCAAGCTATCAAAACACTTTTAAGAGACTCTCGTACAGCTAAATATCATAAACGCCTTCAAATCGTTCTATTTCGTCTGATGGGTAAATCTTATAAAGAGATTATAGAGTTTTTAGACTGTAATCAAACAACGATTTGGCCAACTGTAAAAAAATATGAGGAGTTCGGACGCGATTCTCTCCTTCAAGAAATACGTGGTGGTCGTAACCATGCACATATGACAATTGAGGAAGAGAAAGCCTTTCTTGCCCGTCATTTGAAGGCTGCAGAGGCAGGAGAATTTGTTACAATTGATGCCTTATTTCAGGCTTATAAAAAGGAGTTAGGTTCTTCCTACACACGTGATACCTTCTATCAACTCTTGAAGCACCATGGTTGGCGAAATATTAGGCCACGTCCAGCACATCCCAAGAAAGTAGACTCTCAAACCATTGTCGCGTCTAAAAATAAAATCTCAATTCAAGAAGCTCAGAAAGCGCTTTAAAACCAGTAGGCATTTTCGTAAGGTTCGCTTGATGTACCAAGATGAGGCTGGTTTCGGTAGAATCAGTAAACTGGGATCTTGTTGGGCTCCAATAGGAGTAGGTCCACATGTCCATAGTCACTATATACGAGAATTTTGCTATTGTTATGGAGCTGTTGATGCCCATACAGGCGAATCATTTTTCTTAATCGCTGGTGGATGTCATACTGAGTGGATGAACGCCTTTTTAGAAGAGCTTTCACAAGCTTATCCAGATGATTATCTTTTACTCGTTATGGACAATGCCATATGGCATAAATCAAGTACCTTAAAGATTCCGACTAATATTGGCTTTACCTTTATTCCTCCATACACACCAGAGATGAACCCCATTGAACAAGTGTGGAAAGAGATTCGTAAACGTGGATTTAAGAATAAAGCCTTTCGAACTTTGGAAGATGTCATGAATCAACTTCAAGATGTTATACAAGGACTGGAGAAGGAGGTGATAACGTCCATCGTTAATCGGAGATGGACTAGAATGCTTTTTGAAAGTAGATGAGTAT